>JAURWJ010000009.1 GCA_030655015.1 Methylotenera sp.
ATTTTTTCGCCGATGGTCTCGGTTTGTGCGGCGGCCTCTAACGCAGTATCACTTAAATCTTCTAGCATCACCACAAATTCATCACCGCCTAAACGCGCAACGGTGTCGCCTTCGCGCACGGCGGTAGTGAGGCGATTAGCCACTTCTTGCAATAGCCTATCGCCAACGTCATGCCCTAAGGTATCATTGAGCGTTTTAAAGTGGTCCAGATCAAGAAATAGTAACGCCCCACCCTTGCCGCTACGCATGCTAACGATCAAGGCCTTGTTTAGGCGGTCCAACAGCAATCGACGATTTGGCAAACCTGTTAATGGGTCATAAAAAGCTAGACTTTGAATTTCATCAGCGGCGGCTTTGCTTTCGGTGATGTCGTTCAAAGTACTCACGTAATTCGTCACAAAACCTTGTTCATTTTTAACGGCACTGATAGATAAAAACCCGGGATAAATTTCACCGTTTTTACGTCTGTTCCATACTTCTCCTTGCCAGCCACCATTACGATTGATGTTATCCCACATGGCTTTATAAAACTGATGATCTTGGCGGCCGGATCTAAACATACTGGAGGGCTGACCAATGACTTCTTCTGCACTGTAACCTGTAATTTTTGAGAATGATTGATTGACTCTTAAAATCACGCGGTTAACATCAGTGACCATTAGACTCTCTTGGGAGTCAAACGTGGTGGCGGCAATTTGAATATTATTTTCAGCCTGTTTACGCTCTATGGCGATGCTCACAAGCTGAGCACATTGCTCAACAATCGCAAGGTCTGCCTGTGTAGGCGTAGCTTTTTCACGATGATATATGGCAAAAGTACCTAAGACACTCGCCGTTGAAGAAAAAATCGGCTGTGACCAACACGCGCGCAAACCCGCACGCTCTGCAAGCGCCTGATAAGCTATCCAATACGGATGGCTCGCGATGTCTTCAACAATGACTGCCTTACCTGTGAATGCAGCAGTACCACAAGACCCAACACTTGGGCCTATTTCTACCCCATTGATGGCTTTATTATAAAAATCAGGCAGGCTTGGCGCAATGGCATCGCCTAGGCGTTTACCTTCTGCATCTAATAATAATATGCTGCAAAGTGTTTTAGGGTTGAGTGCTTCAACGCCTAGTACTACACACTCAAGTAGCTTGCGTAATGGTTCACCTGCAACCAATAATTCGAGTATCCGTGTGCGAAACTGCTCGTATTCCTCTGCGCGTTTTCGTTCGGTAATATCACGTGATAACACAATAAATCGAGACGGCTGCCCATCAATAGCTTTTTTAGCCACCGAAAGCTCAAACCAACGCAAACCCAGTGGTACGGATAGCTCTAGTTGCTTACCCTGTGAATGCCCAGTTTCATCAGCTTCTTGCAAGGCGGCCATCACGATCGCCGCTGATTGTTCTGGTAGCACGTCTTGTACTGTTTTGCCTATCAATATACTTTGTGGTGCCGCTAATAAATCATCTTTTGGCGACTTTACTGCATAGTAACGGCCATCTAAACCAAGCTCAAACAACGCATCCGGCATGGCGTCAAATACGGCTTTAAGATTGGCTTGGCTTTCTTGCAGGGTAGATTGCTGCGCTCGCATCGCGCGATGCTCTAACTCCAATCTACGCTTAGTGGACTGTAAACGAAAGCTCAATAGCATAATTAACGCAACAGCCAGTAAGCCAAAGACCATCTGCCATTGATAGCGCATCCATACATCATACAAAGTAAACGTTGGCGCAGATTCAAACGGTGGCGCACGCAGCGCTCTTAATAAATCAATCACGGGCGCATAGTCAGCAGGGACAGTAAACCCATGAATACCCATCGTAGCAGTAGTATTCGTATTTTCTTCTAACAGAAATAGTGCGGCGGCAACGTGACGTGAAATATCTTCGCTTACGTGCGGCATCGCTGCAATCGGCCATTCAGGGTACAAACGCGTAGAGGCTCGCACAGGAAAATGAGGTAAATTTTGTGGATTGATGATTTTAATTTTCGTGAAATCAAGCTGACCTTCACGCGCTATTGCCTCTAACACGCCGGTGCGCACAAACCCTACATCGGCACGGCCTGTCAGCACAGCTTGCACCACGTTATCGTGTGGCTCCCCAGTAAACATCATTATTGCATCTTGTGGTAAATGAATGTTCACTTGATTTAACGCATAGGCTTCAATTTGATAGCCGCCTAGTGAATCATTACCGACTGCGGCAATACTTTTACCCTTAACATCTATTAAAGTACGGATAGACTCTTGGCTGGCAAGGCTAAAAATAACGCCACCAAAAACACTGGTTGGCAACCCGCGTTCAGTCATAATAACGGTAGCTAGCGGTGCAGCCAAACCACTTTGACGGTTTAATTTGATGTAATGTGCAGGGTTGGTCAATACGAAATCTAATTGACGATTTGCCACCGCAACATCTAGCTCGCTCAAAGTAAAGACTTCTATCGTAAAGTCATGAACTGGCATGGCTTGCTTAAGGACGACCGCCAGCGGTTGCCATTGCGCTAAAACTTGTGGTTTTGAACGAAAGGCAAGTACACCAATTTTTATCGGGTCTGCTGCATTTACAGGCAAACTGGATAAAACCATCGCAACAACGCATGCAAGCATAGCAACCATTGACCATCTCGACTTTTTGCTATTCATCATTCGCCACATTAAAGTCTCTAGGTAAATACTCAGCACGGATCAATGAAGATAAGTCGTCAGGCTGGGTAATCAATTGATGATCAAACATCAATGTTGCTAAACTATGCGCACTATTAAGCAAAAGCGGCTTATCTGCAGCCAATAAACGGTAGCTATTGGCTGCATCCGGTAATTGCAAGCCTTTGTATGCGCCTAATACTTGTTGCACACCTAAGCCTAAATGCGTTGCCATTCTGTAAGCGGCATCGTGTGGATTGTGGCTTAAGTGACGTAGCGCTCGAAAATGCGCTGAAATTAAATGGCGAACGGCCAAGGCATGGCTACGGTTTAGCACATCGTTACGCATTACCAAAACATCAACAACCAGATTGGGTACTTGCCTTGTATCAAACAACTTGTGGGCACCCTGTGTTAATAACAGGGTAGCTATCGGCTCATAGGTAATGATGGCATCTATTTGCTTATTACGCCAAGCTTGCTGGTGTTGGTCAACCTTGATCGCCACCAGCTTCACCTCTTTTTTTGTAAGATGGGCCATTTGTAAAATTTTGACCAGCATTACCTCACCAACCGAGCTTGGTTCGTAGCCGATACGTTTACCCCTAAGATCAGATAAATTTTTAATGCTGGTATCTGCCAATAGCATGTCAGCTCCGGCAGAAACATCAAAAACCATTACTACAGAAATAGGCAGCCCCATTGACCGCACTTTTAGTGCTTCATCTAGCGTGAGTGCTGCGCCATCTACTTTACCATCAACCAAAGCCTGAATTGACGTTGTTGCTGTAGGTGTTTCTACTAAACGTACTTGCTTGGTGTTTAACCACCCTTCATCTCGTGCTAAAAACATAGGCGCATAACCAAGCCAAACGTGGGCTGCAACTGCTATCGGCTTATCCGCCAATAAGCTGCAAGCTGATATGGCTAGCGTACATGTGAAAAGAGTCATGGGAATCAAAACTAGTCCCCATGACTCTTTTATGTTATGTAATATTGAAAATGATTTTAACATTAAGGCATTATTTATTTTCATGGCATTTAATTTGCGCCAACAGTTTTAATCTGTCGACTCAAATCACACGCATTGACAATGCGTTAAACGATTAACCCTGAGCGTGTAGGCGCCTGCGATTTGGCTTGACCATCTCTGCCATAGACTGAATCTACGCTTGAATTGCCTTGCAAATGATTAAGTAACTCTTGATTGCGATTAAAATGTTTAGAAATCAATACGCCATTGAGTCGATTCATTTCTTTTGCTTCACTTAATGCTTTTTGAAATTTAGCCCACGACTGGCTAATACTTGGTTTTGCTTGGCGTTGCACCCAAGCATCCATACCTGCTTCGCTTGCTTCAAAACCGTTGGTCAATAGCGCATCGTAACGTGCTCTAGCGGCTAAATTTAAGCGCTGTAACAATATAGATTTTTCTTCTAAAGCAGCTTCTATCGCATCAACATCCGCTTTTACCAAGTGTGCTTGCTCACGTGACATCAACGCTAGCAACGCTCCCAACAACTGGGCATCTTGCTCTAATGAAACAGGCTTGCTTGAACTTGTAGCATTCATTGTAGGTTATGCAGCTCGATTAGTCAGTAAGTCTTTTACGGTTTCAATCAGGCCATTGGCTACTTTTTCAGAACTAACGGTAAATTGACCAGATTCAATTGCGGATTTAATTGCACCGACTTTTTCAGCATTAAACACGTTGCTTGCGGCAACTTTGGCTTCCAATGATTGTAGTTTAGTCGATAATGGCGACAGCGTTACATTTTCAGTCGATTTGGAACCAGACTGCGATTGCTCGGTTTTTTGTTTAGATTCCACTTCAACTTTAGCCGCATTGGCTTTTTCTACATTGGCTTTATCAACACCAAGTGCCGCCGTATTTTTAATTGTGTCGTTAACTTTCATGACATTTCATCCTTTTTACTTAAATTGCCCTTGCGCTTTACACGCATCCTTAATGCTACTATCGGCATAGTTTAAGCGAACTTTAATACTTTAGTAAAAAAAATTAACATCTTCTTTGGTTTTAGTGCGACTTCAAGAAATTTTTAAATAAATTCATCAGTATTAAATCGCATTATTCTTAAAAACCCACTTCAATCAAACCACCTTGGCGTGCGATACCTGTTACCACCTGCCCGCTTGCCACCTTCACCTTTACAAGCTCACCTTCATTGGCTTTTGTAATCGCTTTTCCCTCGGCAGAGATTCGAAAACCACGTCCAATGGATGTAATTGAAACTGTTTGTCCTTGCTGCACCACAGGTGGAATTTTTAACATTTCCTGCCTAATGACGGTGCCTGCATTCATGGAGATATTCACTAATCGACCCACAGCCTGATCCAACTCGGTAAATATGCCTGCTGGCAATTGCGTTAAATCGCCTGTTTCAAAAATTAAATCCTGGCTTGTCACAATACGCCCCTGTGCCAAAGGTGCGGCCGCCACTAAGTATTGCGCTGAAACATTAACAGTTGCTTGCGCATATATTGTCCACGCACTGGGTGCATTGCAACGCACGCCTACACTGGTTTTACCCCACGCTCGACTACCTTTAGGTAAAAAAACCTGTGGATCAGGGCATTGCGCCAACCTTAAGTGCTGGTCAATTGCACCTGCGTGTACGCTCACTTCACCTGGATACCCAATGGTTTGTGTTTTTAAAAAGTCTATAATTTTAAACTTTAATGTAGATAGATCTTGCCTAACCACCTGATTACTCGCAGCCACTTTACTGCCAGTATTAACAGATGCGGTTTGTGCATGTGCGATAGAAGCGCCTGACAATACAACTATTGTAAGTAATGCCACTATTACAAAAGCGATGCCTAACGTTTTTACACGGAAGTAATCTTCAAAATAACGCATATTGAATTCCAATGTGAGTAACAATAATTCAATAGGTATTCTACGGGTGCACCCCAGCAGCAAAACTTAGAAAAGGGCAGTAATTACCCGTTTGCTTTATTGATTGAAGTTTGACGCTTAACCTTAGACTAACTCTCGTCAGTGTTATCGGTATAAAAAGTATTTTCTTTAAGGTTTTAAAAAATACACTTTAACAAAGCAATTAAGTCTTGGTGAAAGGATATATCATGATCAATAAATTAGATGCAGCTTTGAGTCTCCATCAAAACGCTCTAAGAGTACGCGGCCAGCGCCAAGAACTTATTGCAGCCAACATCGCCAATGCAGATACGCCAAATTACAAAGCGCGTGATTTAGACTTTGGCGCCGTCATGAAAAATGTAATGTCAGGTGTTGCGCAAGCAGGTTTTAACACCACAAAAACTTCCACACAACATTTAAATGGCGCTCCTTCAAAAGTAGCGCTAGCAGGTGGCGCTTTGTTTCGCCCTGTTATGCAAGGTAGCGTCGATGGCAATACCGTGGATATGGATGTTGAGCGTAATCAATTTGCCGATAACGCAATTCGCTATGAAGCGAGTTTGATTATGATTAACGGCCAACTTAAATCAATGCTCTCGGCAATTCAAAGCCAGTAATTGCGTTGTTAAGTTTATTAAGCAGGTTAGGAGCAAGCGATGTCTTTATTTAATGTATTTAATATTTCCGGTTCTGCCATGAGCGCACAATCACAGCGTTTAAATGCAGTGGCCAGCAATCTAGCCAATGCAGATAGTGCCGCCAGTGCAAATGGAGCTGCCTACAAAGCCAAGCAGGTAGTCTTTAGCGCTGTGCCGACAAAGTCACCCGATGCCAGCGGCGTAAAGGTCACCAAAGTCATTGAAGACCAATCACCACCTAGAATCATTTACGACCCTAAACACCCCCTTGCCGACGAAAAAGGCTATGTCTCTATGCCTAACGTGAATGTAACAGAAGAAATGGTAAATATGATTTCAGCCTCACGCGCTTACCAAAACAATGTGGAAACCATGAATGCGGTTAAGACCATGCTTTCTAAAACGTTAACCATTGGCCAGTCATAACGACTGAACACAATTTAAAACTATCGCTTCTAGCTTAAAATGCTCGTATAAGGAAATCATCATGGCAGCCGTACAAAGTACCTCAAATAGCCCATCACAGGCGCTACTCGATTCTGTTAACGGTCAGAAAAACACTACGACCAATAGCATAGATAATGCGCAGGACAGGTTTATGACGCTATTAGTCACGCAAATGAAAAACCAGGATCCGCTCAACCCGATGGATAACGCACAGGTGACGAGCCAAATGGCGCAACTTTCCACCGTAACCGGTATCGACAAGCTAAACAATACGCTGGAATTATTGATTGGTAACGTGCAAGCAGGTCAATCTTACCAAGCATCCAGCATGATCGGTCATAGCGTGCTGAGCCCCGGTAACGAAATTAGCACCAATGGTGAAGGTGGATTTTTTGGCGTAGATCTGCCGATAGGGGCAGATAAACTGACAGTTACTATTAAGGATGCAGCCGGCAACGTTGTTAAAACGCTCGATTTAGGCAAGCAAGAGGTCGGCACCACTCCCCTAAGCTGGGATGGCTTGACTAATGACGGCTCGGTAGCCAAAAGCGGTAGCTATCAATTTGAGGTGGCGGCAACGATTGCAAATAACACAGCAGCTGCCAGCGGTTTGAGCTTTGCGCAGGTAATGAGCATATCAAATAACGCCAATGGCATTAAATTGAATTTAAGCAACCTGACCAGTGTTAACACCAGTGATGTAAAAGAGATATTTTAATCCAGAATGAATCATCAATATTTAACAAATTTTGACGTGAACCAATATTGACATAAACCAAGTCATCACAATTAAGCAGTTTTAATTAAACGCTAATTAAAGTAATCAGGAGAATAAAATGAGTTTTCAGCAAGGTTTAAGTGGTCTTAATGCGGCTTCTAAACAACTAGAAGTCATTGGCAACAACGTAGCCAACGCAAATACCGTAGGCTTTAAGCAAGCACGCGCTGAATTTGCTGACGTTTATGCTAACTCACTCGCAGGTGGCGGTGGCACGCAAATTGGTATTGGTGCAAAACTATCGACAGTGGCACAACAGTTTACACAAGGCAACGTAACCGGCACCAATAACCCGCTGGACATCGCGATCAATGGCAACGGATTTTTTCGCATGAGCAACAACGGTGCCATCACTTATTCACGTAACGGACAATTTCAACTGGACAAATCAGGCTTTATCGTAGATGCCTCAAGTAAACGGCTGACTGGATTTGCTGCGGATGCGTCAGGCGCTCTAATGAAAGGGGCGCCAGCAGACCTTCAAATATCAACCGCAGACCTTTCGCCACAAAGCACGACTAAAATCGATGGTATCGTTAATTTAGATTCGCGTAAAACGGCTCCGCTCATCACGCCGTTCGACCCTGCCGACCCCACAACTTACAGTGACTCTACCGCCGTGTCGGTATTTGATAGTTATGGTATTTCACATACGTTGCAAAGCTTTTTTGTAAAAGATGCACTCCCTAACGTATGGAATATTTACACCACCGCGGACGGTGTTTTTACCACAGGCGTCAATGCGACAACGCCAGCAGCCACGCTCACATTCCCAGCCTCTGGCACTGGTGTTAATCCAACGAGCTTACCCAACCCAATTCCAGTTTCTTTTGCGCCTACCACTGGTACGCCACCAGTAGCAACGGGGGCTGCAAGTCCGCTAACATTCACCATGGACTACACTAAAGGCACACAATTTGGAGCAAGTTTCAGCATCAACAGTCTGTTACAGGATGGCTTCGCCTCTGGCCGCCTTTCTACATTCAATACGGCGGCCGATGGCACAATTGTAGGTAGCTATAGCAACGGGCAAGCAATACTACTCGGGCAAGTCACGCTGGTTACTTTCACTAATCCAAATGGCCTGGAATCACTTGGCGGTAATGCCTGGGCTGAAAGCGCTAGCTCAGGTCAGCCTCAACCAAGCTTTGGTGGCACACCGGGCACTGGACCACTGGGCGTGTTGCAATCTTCAGCCGTTGAAGACTCTAATACTGACCTGACTGCCGAACTTGTTAATATGATTACAGCACAACGTTACTATCAAGCCAATGCTCAAACCATTAAAACGCAGGATCAGGTTTTACAAACGTTAGTAAATCTACGTTAATCATTAGTAGCTAAACGTTAATCGTTAAAACTGAATAAGGAGACGCGCGATGGACCGCATGATTTATACCGCGATGACGGGTGCAAAACACATCCTTGAGCAACAGGCGACGACTTCTCATAACCTTGCCAACGCCACTTCCACAGGGTTTAAGTCGCAAATAGACTCATTTAGAGCGGTGCCGGTGCTGGGCCAAGGCTTGCCTACACGCGCTTTTGTTGTAGATTCTACGGCTGGGGCAGACTTTAACCCCGGCGCTATTCAAGCCACAAACCGTGATTTGGATGTTGCCGTGCAAGGTAAGGGCTGGCTTGTTGTGCAGCGTGCAGATGGCTCTGAAGGCTATACACGCAATGGCTCACTCAAAGTAAGTGAAAACGGTATTTTACAAACCGCAACTGGGCTAACGGTGATGGGTGACGGTGGTCCGATTAGCATTCCGCCTGATGTGACCATCAGTATTGCTAAAGACGGGACTGTTTCTTCAATTTCAAATGATACGCTACCCGGACCTGCCAACAGCATTGGGCGCATTAAGTTGGTTAATCCCGCAGAAGCTAATCTTGTACGTGCCAGCGATGGTTTATTTGCCACGAGAGATGGGGTGCCAGCTGACGTAGATACTAATGTTAATCTAGTGAATGGCGCCTTGGAAGGCAGTAATGTCAACGTGGTAGATGCCATGGTGAGTATGATTAGCCTCGCCAGACAATTTGAAACCCAAATGAAGCTACTACAAACAGCTGAGAATAACGCCAATAAAGCCAGTCAACTCCTCAATTTGAGTTAACTCACGATCAGTTAATATAAGGTTAATGACTAATGGAATCAGCATTCTCCTTCTCCCTCACAGGGGGAAGGTTAGGATGGGGGTTAAATGGTGCAAATAGATACTAATCTCACCCCCACCCCAACCCTCCCCCTAAAAGGGGAGGGAGACTTAACTTGAAAAATTAAAGATTTTTGATGTAATGCTGATTTTTAATCAGCACAAACTGATAAGCGCGACTAAGCCAACTTCGTTGGCAAGTCTTGCTAAAAGGAAATAAAATGATACGCTCACTATGGATTTCAAAAACGGGGCTTGATGCTCAACAAACACAGATGGACGTGATTGCCAACAATTTGGCTAACGTTAGCACCAGTGGTTTTAAGCGATCACGCGCAGTATTTGAAGATCTGCTGTATCAAAACATCCGCCAGCCAGGCGCACAATCTTCACAACAAACACAACTGCCTTCTGGCCTGCAATTGGGTACGGGGGTTAGGCCCGTCGCCACAGAGCGTATTTTTACACAAGGTAATTTGCAACAAACCGGCAATGATAAAGATGTTGCGATTCAAGGCGCTGGCTTCTTTCAGGTGCTATTGCCTGATGGCACTACTGCCTACACACGCGATGGTTCGTTTCAGGTGGATAGCCAAGGTCAATTAGTCACGGCAAGCGGCTTTCCCGTGCAACCTGCCATTACCATTCCCGCGGATGCTCAAAGTCTTAGTATTGGTCGTGATGGCACGGTTTCAATTACTTTAGCAGGTGCTACGGCTGCGACGCAAATTGGTTCATTGCAACTCGCTACGTTTATCAATCCGGCCGGTTTACAAGGCAAAGGTGAAAACCTGTTTGTAGAAACCGCAGCCTCTGGCAATGCCAACGCAAACACCCCAGGCACTAACGGCGCGGGCTTATTAACACAAAGCTTTGTTGAAACCTCTAATGTCAACGTGGTAGAGGAGTTAGTAAATATGATTCAAACTCAGCGCGCTTATGAAATTAATAGTAAAGCCATTACAACGTCAGACCAAATGTTGCAAAAACTAACGCAAATGTAGTGAACATTTAGGGTAAGTCAGCTAATCAATGCCACCATTTATTAAACGCCAGTTATTAAACACCAGGAGCCCGTAATGTTGAATACAATCTACCGTAGCGCACGCAACATTTCAGCACTGCGCGTTTTAATGATAGTGAGCATCATATTGATTGGCTCAATGTTCAGTGCTTGCTCTATTACACCAAGTACGATTGTTAAAGAACCCACTACAGCCAAAGCGGCGGCACCTGCAACAACTGACAATAGCAATGGTGCAATTTTTAGCGCCAGTACTTACCGCCCAACGTTTGAAGACAGACGTCCACGCTTTGTAGGTGACATCGTCACAATCAATATTATTGAAAACACCTCTGCAACCAAAGCCAATGCCAGCTCTGGTAGTAAACAAGGTGATGCCAGCTTTAATACAGATGCCAAAATAGGTGACAATACTCGACCTATCGGCGGCCTGCTTGCCGGGCTACCTTTCGGTAATTTGGCCAGTTTTTCAGCAAGCTCAGATAACTCATTTGCAGATAAAGCTGCGGCCAACTCAAGCAATGTATTCACGGGCTCTATTACCACCACAGTGGTTGAGGTATTACCCAATGGTAACTTGATAGTCAGCGGAGAAAAACAAGTCGCGCTGGATAAAGGCACTGAATTTGTGCGTTTTTCCGGTGTAGTTAACCCAGACACCATTACTCAGGGTAACTTTGTCCCCTCAACCAAAGTTGCTGATGCTCGCATTGAGTACCGCACAAATACTAAAATTGATGGTGCTGCCATTGCTTCAATATTTGCTCGATTCTTCTTGAGCATGAGTCCATGGTAAAGGTCACCACTACAATGCATGGCAGAATAAAAAATATCTTTGAGGCTTCAAGTAGCAATCGATTGATTCGGTTGTACATCCTGCTATTTTGCTACGTACTCACAATCCAACCTGCATACGCCGAGCGTCTTAAAGACCTCGCTTCAATTCAGGGTGTGCGCACCAATCAACTATTAGGTTATGGCTTAGTCGTAGGCTTAGATGGCACTGGTGACCAAACCACACAAACGCCATTCACCGTACAAAGCATTATCAGCATGATGCAACAAATGGGCGTGAGCTTACCTCCCGGCACCAGTTTGCAACTTAAAAACGTAGCCGCAGTGATGGTTACAAGCGCACTCCCCGCGTTTGCACAACCTGGTCAAAATTTAGACATTACGGTTTCATCCATGGGTAACGCAAAAAGCTTACGTGGCGGCACCCTACTGATGACGCCACTAAAAGGTGCAGACGGTCAGATATACGCCATTGCGCAAGGCAGTCTTGTAGTTGGCGGCGTAGGCGCCTCTGCCAATGGCGCGCAAACACAAGTCAATCACCTCAGTGTTGGTAGAATTAGCGCTGGCGCCACGGTAGAACGCGCTGTACCTAGCAATCTCAGTCAAACTGAAGTCGTCAATTTAGAGCTGAAAGAATCGGATTTTTCTACTGCTACTTTGGTCGTTGATGCGATTAACCGCCGCTTTGGTCAAAACACTGCATTTGCACAAAATGGTCGCGTCATACGTGTACAGCCGCCAACCGACACCAGCCGTGTTGCCTTTCTTGCCGTACTTGAAAGCATCAATGTGACGCCTGCCACAAGCTCCGCTAAGGTCATCATCAACGCACGCACCGGGTCTGTGGTGATGAACCAATCAGTGACGCTGGAAAGCTGTGCGGTATCTCATGGCAACTTAACCGTCACCATCAATACCGAACCGGTGATTAGTCAGCCAGGACCATTATCTAGCGGCCAAACCGTTGTAACTGCCCGCTCACAAATCGATATTAACAAAGAACCCGGTAAGGTAGTCAAGCTGGATAACGGCGCAAATCTTTCCGATGTGGTGAAAGCGCTAAATGCGATTGGTGCTACACCGCAAGACCTGCTTGCCATTTTGCAAGCGATGAAAGCTGCTGGTTCTCTACGCGCCGAGCTTGAAGTTATCTAGTGAGTGCATAATATGGTGACTAATAACAACATAGCAAATAGCGCAGATTTATCGGGCAAAGTCACGTTTGATGCAAATAGCCTAAACAACCTGAAGCAAGCCGCCAGAGAAAACTCCCCAGAAGCGATTAAAGAAGTTGCCAAACAGTTTGAAGCCATCTTCATGAATATGATGCTCAAAAGCATGCGTGAAGCCTCGCCCCAAGACAACCCCTTTGATAACGAGCAAAGCCGCACTTTCACCACCATGCTCGACCAACAGCTTACGACCAACTTATCATCCAAGGGTTTGGGCCTAGCTGACGTACTGGCAAGGCAACTGAGCAAAAGTGGCTACGCTGCAAACAATGCAATGGAACAAGCCGTAACGGACAAAAGCACCAGTGCTGATACACATTCAAACTTACGACCCGACCTGACTAGTAATCCATTTTTGAATCATGTGGCTAATACATTAAAGCAAAGTAATACCGCTACCCAAATTGAAGCGATAAAAGCGAGTACGTCAATGCCTGCAGTAATCAATGATCGCACTAGTGCTGCTGACTTTCAAAACCGCATGGCGAGTCATGCTGAATCGGCCAGCCAAGCTACCGGCATACCCGCACACCTGATGCTCGGCCAGGCCGCGCTTGAAAGCGGTTGGGGTAAACGTGAAATCAAAGCGGCTGACGGCACACCAAGCAATAACTTATTTGGCATAAAAGCCACTGGTAATTGGAATGGTAAGGTAGTCGAAGCCACCACCACGGAATATATTCATGGCATTAAACAAAAACGTATCGAAAAATTTCGTGCTTATGATAGCTATACAGATTCATTCAAAGATTTTGCTAACTTAATGCAAAATAATCCACGCTATGAAAACGTCATGGCAAACTTGCATAGCTCTCACGGCTATGCGCAAGCCATGCAACAAGCGGGTTATGCCACCGACCCGAATTACGCCACAAAGTTAGCCAGCGTTATTCAAAAAATCTCACCTGTATTATAAAATTGTATTAAAGCTTCATTATTAAAGCTTCATCCTAAAGTTTTACGTATTTATGCCGACAAGCTATATGTGAGATTAGTTAAAAAAGAGTAAATATCATGGCCTCTAATATATTAAGCATCGGAAAAAGCGCATTAGCAGCGGCTCAGGTTGGCATTAGCACGACTGGGCATAACATCGCAAATGCATCCACTCCCGGTTATTCACGGCAAGTTGTGGTGCAGGCGGCGGCGCAATCACAAAACTTTGGTTACGGCTATGTAGGTCAAGGTACTGAAATTTCCGGTGTCAATCGTGTCTATAACGACATATTGGCGGCACAAGTGGTTAGAAGTCAGGCGACGAGTGCCGGCATCAATGCGTATCAAACACAAATGAGCGCCATCAACGACATGCTATCCAACCCAGCTGCAGGCCTTAACCCTGCAATGAGTGATTTTTTTGGCAGCATGCAAGATTTAAGCGCTAACCCTAGCGACACCGCAACACGTCAATCCATGCTGTCATATACACAGTCGTTG
>JAURWJ010000150.1 GCA_030655015.1 Methylotenera sp.
GTCACGCAGTAGTGGCGAAGTTGCTACCTAAAGCTGATCCGGTGCATAAAGTTACCATCATGCCGCGCGGTTGGGCGTTGGGCTTAACTTGGCAATTACCTGAGTTTGATCGCATCAGTAATTACAAAGATAATATGTTAGAAGAAATTTCTATTTTGTTTGGCGGTCGGATCGCTGAAGAAATTTTTATGCATCAAATGTCAACGGGTGCTTCTAATGATTTTGAGCGTGCGACTAAGTTAGCTCGCGACATGGTCACGCGTTACGGCATGAGCGATGCCATGGGTATCATGGTGTATACAGGCAGTGAGCAGGACTCTTTTTTTGGTAGCATGAGTTCTAAAACAGTGTCTGAAGCCACGCAACAGAAAGTTGATGCCGAAATTCGCCGTATTTTGGATGAGCAATATGTGTTGCACGCAAATTGCTTGAAGACAATCGTGACAAAGTTGAGGCAATGACTGCGGCTTTGATGGAGTATGAAACGATAGATGCTGATCAAATCAATGACATCATGGCTGGGTTGCCAGTGCGTGCGCCTAAACCTAGGCAAAGCAAGATAACACCTACAAAAGATACTGGCTCGTCAGATGCAGATACTAGTGCTACACCAGCACCGCAACCAGCAGCTAAAACTTAGTTTTTTCGATTTTTAAAAAACACAAAAGGGCTAGATATTTCTAGCCCTTTTTATTAAGTATAATGACGCCATGCATGCTCACTCTCAATTTATTTGCGGACAATACCAACTCAATCTAAATCGGCCGCATGTCATGGGCATTGTCAATGTGACGCCGGATTCATTTTCTGACGGTGGTCGATACGCCTCTACTGCATTAGCCGTTGAGCATGCGCTTAAGTTGATCGATGAAGGTGCTGATATCTTGGATATTGGTGGCGAATCAACCCGACCAGGTGCCACTGCTGTGAGCTTGGGTGAAGAGTTAAACCGAGTGATTCCAGTCATTGAAGCGTTAAGTGCGGTATCAACCATACCACTTTCAATTGATACTTATAAGCCTGAGGTGATGCGCGCGGCCATTGCAGCAGGTATTGATATTGTAAATGATGTCCGTGCCCTGCAAGAAGGCAGTGGTAAAGACGGCGCGCTTGAAATTGTCGCTAATAGCCATGTTGGTGTATGTTTAATGCATATGCAAGGCACGCCGCAAACAATGCAATTAAACCCAAGCTATAGTGACGTAGTGAGTGAGGTTAAACAGTTTTTAACGGATAGGTTGCATGCCGCAATAGCGCATGGCATCGCTCGCGAGCGTATTTTGCTTGACCCTGGTTTTGGTTTTGGAAAGACAACTGCGCATAATATTGCGTTGATCCAACATTTAGATGATTTAGCCAATATTGGATCTCCACTTTTGGTGGGGCTTTCTCGCAAGGCGGTGTTAGGGAAAATAGCGGGGGGTGATGAGTCGCAACGATTGCATGCAGGGCTTGCCGCTTCAGTCATCTCTGTCATGAAAGGCGCAAAAATAGTACGGGTGCATGATGTAAAAGCAACGGTCGATGCGCTTAAAGTAGTGACCGCAATTTTGATTGAGTAATTATATTTTTTTAAAAATCAATGAAGTTGAATCATAGCGTTTAATCAAGGATAAAGCATGAGCAAGAAATATTTTGGCACAGATGGTATTCGTGGTCGTGTTGGTGAGGCACCGATTACTCCTGATTTTATGATGCGCTTAGGTTATGCCGCGGGACGCGTGCTGACCGGGTTGGATAGTCATTTAGCGAAGGGCGCACATCCTGCCGTGCTGATTGGTAAAGATACCCGTATTTCTGGCTACATGCTTGAAGCTGCGCTGGAGGCTGGACTATCGGCTGCCGGCGTTGACGTGTTATTAACGGGGCCAATGCCCACGCCTGCAGTGGCTTATCTTACTCGTGCTCTGCGCGCGCAGGCGGGCATTGTTATTTCTGCCTCGCATAATCCTTTTTACGATAACGGCATTAAATTTTTCTCAAGCCTCGGTACCAAACTACCTGATGGAGTGGAACATGCTATTGAAGCTGCGCTTGATGAGCCTATGCAGGTGATGGAGTCGGCTAAATTAGGTAAAGCTCGTCGTATTGATGATGCCGCAGGGCGATATATTGAGTTTTGTAAAAGCACATTCCCCAGTCAGCTTGATCTGCGCGGCTTAAAAATTGTTTTAGATTGTGCACATGGCGCCACTTACCATGTCGCGCCGCCCGTGTTTCATGAGCTAGGTGCCGAGGTTATCGCCATTGGTAATAAACCTGACGGTTTGAATATTAATGAGCAGGTTGGTTCTACGCATCCGCAAGCTTTGCAGAAAGCGGTGGTTGAGCATCAAGCCGATTTAGGCATTGCATTTGATGGCGATGGTGACCGGGTGATGATGGTGGATCATGAAGGGCGCTTATTAGATGGTGACGAGTTACTTTATATCATTGCAGCGGCGCGTCAACAAGGCGGCCTTTTACAAGGCGGCGTGGCTGGTACATTAATGACAAATCTGGCTTTGGAACATAAACTTGCCGCAATGAATATTCCTTTTGCGCGAGCTAAAGTGGGTGATCGCTACGTGCTGGAATTGCTTAATCAAAATAATTGGCAGTTAGGTGGCGAAAACTCTGGGCATATATTAACGCTTGATAAGCATAGCAGTGGTGATGGCATTATTGCCGCCTTGCAGGTATTGCATGCGGTGATTCAAAGTAAAAAAACATTAGGCCAGTTAAGTGCAGGTTTGACGCTATATCCGCAAGTGTTAATTAACGTGACCACGCAACAGAAAATTGACTTAAACGCACATCGTGATATTCAAAATGCAGTTAAATCAGCCGAGGCAGAACTAAAAGATACGGGGCGGGTATTGCTCCGCGCATCAGGTACCGAGCCTAAAATTCGTGTGATGGTAGAAGGTGAAGATAAGTCTCAGGTGAGAGCATTAGCGCAGAAAATTGCTGACGTAGTGACACAAGCCGCTTTTTAACGAGTTTTGATGCATCTGTGTGTAATCAGTTGGTATGGTTGCTACATCCAATTCAACAAACCTTCATATTTCATTCATTAAACCTTCATTTTGAAATGACAAGCTAGCCTCAATTAAAGTCAATTGGAGGTGAAAGATGTCATTTAATATGCGCTTATATATGCACCGCATGCATCAGCTGGATAGTAATGTATGCGTTGCAGTGAACCATACCAGCCAATACAAGCTAATACGCAACAGCTTCAGATTTGCGAGCCGTCTTGGCGATGGTGTGTTTTGGTATGCGCTGATGGTCGGCATTTTGCTGATTAAAAGCAGTGAAGGACTGCAGCCCGTACTACACATGCTAGCAGCAGGTTTAACAGGGACCTTGCTATATAAATGGTTGAAAGGTAAAACTTTACGCCCCCGCCCGTTTGAAGTGCGTCAGGATATTTGCTTAACCGGCACGCCACTTGATAAATTTAGCTTTCCTTCAGGCCATACTTTGCATGCAGTGGTGTTTAGTGTGGTGGCGCTCAATTATTATCCTCAGTTATCCATTATTTTAGTGCCATTCACTATCATGGTCGCGCTCTCACGGGTGGTATTAGGCTTGCATTATCCTAGCGACGTGTTGGCTGGTGCTTTAATCGGCGCATTGATTGCAGCATCGTCTTTGCTAATAGTTTAAGCACATATTTTCTTAGTTGAAGTATTGCTGGTGACTAATTCATTAAATTGTCACATTGCATGGTTATATTTTGCCTATCTTGTTGATTTATTTAATGATGAGGCCGACCATACCAATGAAAATATTATTCATATCCGATGTCTATTTCCCGCGTATCAATGGGGTGTCAACTTCAATTAGAACTTTTGTGGAGCAGATGCAAAATTTGGGGCATGAGGTACATTTAATTGCCCCGGATTACGGTATTTCAACGCAAGATGAGTCATGGATTAAACGCATCCCGGCACGCAGCATTTACTTTGACCCAGAAGATAAATTGATGAAATATGGTGAGGTGGTCAATCGCTTGCCAGAACTACGTTTAGAAAATTACGACATTGTGCATGTGCATACCCCTTTTGTAGCGCATTATCTGGGGCTTAAATTAGCACGTGAATTAAACGTGCCTTGTGTAGAAACCTACCACACCTTTTTTGAAGATTATTTGCATCACTACCTACCCTGGATACCTAAGATGATGGCGCGCGGCATGGCAAGAATGATCTCTAAGCGCCAATGTAATGCAGTCGATGCGATTGTTGCACCATCGCAGCCTATGTTAGATGTGTTGCGCAGTTACGGTGTAAAAGTGTTATCTGATGTGATTCCAACCGGATTGCAGGCACATAGTTTTAAAGAAGCCGATGGTAAAGCGTTTAGAGCAAAATATGGAATTGCTTTAGATCGCCCTATGCTGCTATACGTGGGGCGAGTCGCCGTTGAGAAAAACATCAACTTTTTGCTGGATTTGACCAAAGTTTTAATTGAGCAACGCCCGGATGTGTTGCTGGTAGTGACAGGTGAAGGTCCTGCAGCAACGAGCCTGCATCAACTGGCCAAAACGTTAAGGCTAGAAAATAATATTAAATTCATTGGATCTTTAGATCGACATAAAGAGCTTAATGCTTGCTATCAGGCGGCTGATGTATTTGTATTTGCATCTAAAAGTGAGACGCAAGGTTTGGTGTTATTAGAAGCCATGGCGCAAGGTACGCCGGTAGTGGCGATTGCTGAATTAGGTACGGCTTCAATTTTGATAGAAGGGCAAGGCGCGTTAATTGCGCCGGACGACACAGCCCAATTTTCTGAAAAAGTGTATCAATTGTTGCTGAACCCTGAAGAAAGGTTTGAGCTAGGACGTCGCGCTAAAGCTTATGTGTTAGCGCAATGGACCGCCAAATTGCAAGCGGAGCGCATGTTGAAGTTTTATAGTCAATTGAAGAATAACCAGCTTATCGTTCAGCAAGAGGTTCAAGTACCCAAAGCTAAAAGTACGCGTCAGCAATTGAGCGTTTAAGCAGTTTTTACAGCTAAGGTAATTTATCCTATAAAAAGCAGTTGGTCCACGAAAAACACAAAATACACGAAATGGGGTAAGCAGGCATTTCACTTTATTAAGTGAAAGCTCGCAAAAAATTCAATTGATTACACGGATTTACGATGACACCCAATAGGTTCAATTGAAAATTGAATGATGCATTTGATTTATTTCGTGTTTTTGGTGTTTTTCGTGGATGAAAAGCCGTTTTTAGGTTTATTGGCTTTAGATTGATACTTTGATCAATGGGGTTGGTAAACATTAGCTACATACAATAAAACAGCCAACGTAAAGTTGGCTGTTTTATTGGTGGTTAAAGCGACATTGGCTGGCCAGTTTAACCAAATTTACCGGTAATGTAATCCTCAGTTTCTTTACGCGTTGGGCGTGTAAAAATAACATCGGTATCACCGTATTCCATCATTTCACCTAAATACATATAAGCGGTGTAATCTGAAACGCGCGCGGCCTGTTGCATATTGTGGGTAACCACTAAAATAGTGAGTTTACTTTTAAGCTCACTCATTAACTCTTCAATGTTGGCAGTAGCAATGGGGTCAAGTGCCGAGGTTGGCTCTTCAAACAGCATGATTTCTGGGTCTGTTGCCAAGGCGCGCGCAATGCATAAACGCTGTTGCTGTCCACCAGACAAATTAAATGCCAGGTCGTTTAAACGGTCTTTTACTTCATCCCATAATGCAGCCCCTTTAAGCGCTTCTTCTACTTTATCAGCGACAACACGTTTGTTTTTTTCGTCACGCACACGCAAACCGTAAGCGACATTTTCAAAAATGGTTTTAGGAAATGGATTGGGTTTTTGAAACACCATACTAATGCGCATACGTACTTCAATCGGATCAACGCCTGCGGCTAAGACATTGGTGTTATCAGGATGCATCACGATTTGACCCTCATACTTATTGCCAGGGTACAAATCATGCATACGATTAAAGCAACGTAAAAAAGTAGATTTACCGCAACCAGAAGGGCCAATCAGTGCGGTAATTTTATTTTCATACAAGGGCATACTCACGCTTTTAAGCGCTTGGTGACCATTTGCATAATAAAAGTTGAGGTCTTTTGATTCAGCTTTTAGCGGTGTAGCAGTGTTAACCATATTTTTCCTAATTATTTTACAAGTTGCTTTGTAATATTCAAGTTTCTACCATTTGATGTTTTTACGAATCTTATAGCGCAGGTAAATAGCGGTTCCATTCATCAATAGCGTGACCATGATAATAATCGCACCAGTTGCCGCCGCATTGATGTGAAAAGCATGGTCTGGGCGCGACAACCAGTTAAACATTTGAATGGGTAATACGGTAAAGCTGGAGCGCAACCATTCAAAATTAAGGTAAGGCGCAACATCAGAAATTGGCGATGGTGGCAAAAATGCAATGAAAGTGAGCGCGCCAATGGTGATAATCGGCGCAGTTTCACCGATCGCACGCGACATGCCAATAATTACGCCAGTTAAAATGCCGCCTTGTGAATACTTAATTACGTGGTCGCTGACTACTTGCCATTTAGTGGCACCTACCGCATACGCTGCTTCACGGATTGCCACTGGAATGCCACGTATCGCTTCACGGGTAGAAACAATCACAATCGGCAATATTAACAAACCCAGTGTTAAACCTGCGGTTAGAATACTTTGCCCTAAATCTAGGCCATAAACAAACAAACCCAAAGCGAGCAAGCCGTAAATAATAGAAGGCACGCCAGCTAAATTTGAAACATTAATTTCAATCAGGTCTGAAAACCAGTTTTTAGGCGCATATTCTTCTAAGTAAACCCCGGCACCAACGCCCATCGGGACTGCCGTTAAAAAGGTAACAATCATGATGAGGGCAGAACCGACCCATGCTGATAATAAGCCGGCACTACCAGCGCGACGCGATGGAAAATCGCTCAGAAACTGTAGGTTAAAACGCGGATAGCCATCCATGACCAAGTCTACAAATAAGATCAGTAATGTGAGAAGCCCAAACATTAGGGCCATCAAGCCAATAGCAGCAAAAACAATATCATTGCGCTTGTGGCGACGAATCATCTCGCGCACGGCACCTAAATTTTCAAGCACCGAGGCTTTGGTTTGAGAGCTTGCCATTTGTAGATCATGATGCACCATTAGTATTGCTCCCTATATTTTTTACGTACCAAGTGGCCAAGAATGTTAAAACACAATGTCATGGCAAATAGTACCAAGCCAGCAGCAAAAATACTTTGATAACCAATGCTGGCATGGGGTAAATCGCCCATCGCCACTTGTACAATATAGGCGGTAATGGTGGCAGCCCCTTCAGTGGGGTCGAAAGTTAGTTTAGGTTGCTGACCAGCGGCCACGGCTACTACCATAGTCTCACCCACCGCGCGAGAAATAGCTAAAATATAAGCCGCTACAATGCCTGATGTCGCGGCAGGCGTGACCACTCTTAGTGCGGTTTGAAAGCGCGTGGCGCCCATGGCGTAAGAGCCTTCACGCATACTCATCGGCACTGCGCGCATGGCATCTTCTGCCACTGAAGCAATGTAGGGCACTATCATCACCCCCATCACCAGCCCAGCACTTAACATGTTAAAACCTGGTAGATCTGGATATATTTTTTGTAAAAGCGGCGTGACAAACAGTAAGGCAAAGTAACCAAAGGCAATGGTAGGGACGCCGACTAGTAACTCCAAAATCGGTTTAGTAATTTCACGTACTTTATGCGAAGCGAACTCAGAAAGATAAATAGCGGTGATGGTGCCTACTGGTATTGCAAGCGCAAGCGCTACGAATGACGTGGTGAGCGTGCCCGCGATTAAAGGCATAATACCGTAATGTGCATCTTCAAACAGAGGCGTCCATTGTGTGCTGGTAAAAAACTCTACCAATGAAACCGTTTTAAAAAAGCCGAAAGACTCATATAAAAGAATCGCCACAATGGCAAATGTTGTGAATACAGCAGAAAGCGCAGCCAGCATTAAAATAAGCTCGATGATGCGTTCTTTGAAATTTCTGCGTATATTTTTAGCTAGACGTGGGCTAATTTGTAATGCGATAGCATTGTTGAGCATAATGGTTGCGGTGTTCATATAGAGACTTTTATAATTGTAACGATATTAAACAGTTTGATAAACGTACTCAATTAAAAAAGGACAGCGAATGCCGCCCTTTTTTGTTTGAGTTACTTACTTAATTCTGTTGATCAAATCTTTAACTTTAATACCTACTTCATTCTTACCTCCAAAACCAGTGCCTGGTTTAAGTGCTTTAAAGTGCGCTTTTACCGCAGCGTAATCATCAGCTGGTAAAGGTACATATTTCACTTCTGCCACTAATTTAGGCGCATGCTCCAAGTAGAATTCCACAAAAGCTTTTACTTCAGGCTTAAAGGCTGCAGCAGTTGCATTAACGTAAATAAAAATCGGGCGCGCCAGTGGTTGGTATGTGCCATTTTCTACTGTAGCGGCTGAAGGAAGTACGGCTGGGCCACCTGCTTTGGCAGAAATAGGGATCGCCCTTAATTTATCCTTATTTTCTTCATAATACGCCAATCCAAAGTAAGATAAACCGCCTACATTGCCTGCAACACCTTGCACCAGCACGTTGTCATCTTCTGACGGCGTAAAGTCTGTACGGCTAGACTTAGATTTGCCGTTAACCGCTTCAGTAAAGTAATCAAAGGTACCAGAGGCTGTGCCTGGGGCAAATAACGGCATGGCTTTATCTGGATAAGCAGCGTTTATTTGCTTCCAGTTCTTAACACTTGAACCTGGTTTCCAGATATTTTTTAATTCGTCAACACTTAGGCTTTTTACCCAGTCATTCTTTGAGTTAACTACAACAGTTAAAGCATCAAACGCAACTGGTAACTCAATAAACTGAATGCCAGCTTCTTTACAGGCATCGATTTCTTTTTGTGCAATTGGACGTGAAGCATCAGAAATATCGGTTTCACCGCGGCAGAATTTTTTGAAGCCAGCACCAGTGCCAGATTCACCCACAGTTACTCTAATTTTTGTTGCCTTTTGAAACTCTTCGGCCACAGCCTCAGAAATTGGGTAAACCGTACTTGAGCCATCAATTCTGATGATTTTATCTGCGGCAAGTACGTGTGAAGTTGAGAACGTAGCAGCAACCAAAGCTGCAATAGTCATTGATTTGCTCATTATTGTATTCATAAAATCTCCGTCAAAATTAAACTGGTTTTTTTAAGCGGTCCTAGGTTTTTAAATACTCAGGGCTCTTAAGTTAAGTTAGCTTTTTAAACTGATGTGGATTTTAAACACCAAATATGACAGGTTTATGACAAAAATTGAAGCAGCAAAAAAAGGTCTCCTCAGAGACCTTTTTGCTGGCGTGCTTAAAGCATTAATCGATTACAAAAACGTATGTCCAAAGTGATAAGCCACTGCAGCCATTAACCCGGCGCATGGAATGGTCAGCACCCATGCCCACACAATACGAGAAGCTAAACCCCAACGTACGGCGGAGGCGCGTCGAGACAAGCCCACGCCAATAATCGCGCCGGTTATGGTGTGTGTGGTTGAAACTGGAATACCTAATGCCGTGGCAAGCGATAGCGCAATAGCACCCGAGGTTTGCGCGCAGAAGCCGCCCGATGGACGAATGCGAGTAATGCCCATACCCATGGTGCGTACAATGCGCCAGCCACCAAATAGCGTGCCTAATGCCATCATGGCGTGACATGAAAGAATAACCCAGGTCTGTATTTCGAAGTTGGTTTGGTAGCCATTTGCAAACAGCAGCGCGGTAATAATCCCCATGGTTTTTTGCGCATCGTTACCGCCGTGACCTAAGCTGTAAAATGAGGCTGAAACAAATTGCAGCTGGTTAAATCTTCTTTCGGCAGGGTAAGGGGATGATTTTTCAATCAACCAAAGCACGCTGACCATTAGTAATAGCGCGAGCAACATACCAAATAATGGCGAAAGAATAATCGCTGCTGAGGTTTTAATGAGCCCTGCTGCAACAATGGAACCTGTGCCAGCTTTTGCGACACCGTCACCTACAAAGACGCCTACCAGTGCATGCGAAGATGAGGACGGAATACCGAACCACCAGGTAATAAGGTTCCACGCAATCGCTCCGCTAAGTGCGCCAAATACCACTGCATTGTCTATGGTCTCTTTGGAAATAATGCCGGAACCGACCATTTTGGCAACGGCGGTGCCAAAAATTAAAAAAGCAATAAAGTTAAAAAATGCTGCCCACAATACTGCGGCTCGCGGCGTGAGTAAACGTGTAGAAACCATGAGTGCAATAGAGTTCGCCGCATCGTGAAAGCCATTCATAAAGTCAAATATGAGCGCTACCACCACCAGCAACACTATGATAAGAATTGCGTGATCCATGTTTGTAACCCCTTAGATGCGCTCTAACACAACACCATGAATTACATCAGAAACGTCTTGACAGCTATCAATCGCCTCTTCAAACAAGTCATAAAGTTCTTTTGAGCGGATCAGTGTACGTGCATCAGATTCTTCAGCAAACAAACGCTGCATGCCCGAGCGCATCACGTGGTCTCCTTCACCTTCAATGAGGCTGATTTCTTCGCAATTGTGTAAAATTCGCTCAGCATTCTTCATATCAGACAACATGTGTACGGTTTCTCTTACTTTTTCTGAAGCGCGCAATAGAATTTGTGCCAGCGCCACCATTTCAGGGGTAAAGCTAGAGCGACCGTAGATTTTTGCACTTTGTGGAATGTCTTCCATGTAGTCAATAATGTCATCTAGCGCCATCGCAAGCTCGCGGATTTCACGGCGATCAAATGGGGTAATAAAGGTTTTATGCAAGGAGAGTAGAATTTCTTTGGTGTATTCATCAGCTTCAGATTCAATTTTTCGAATTTGGGCAAAGTGATCATCAAATTTATCCGCATCACTGACGGCCGTCATCATGGCCAGTACTTTGGAGCCACGAACGGCACAATCTGCCAGGTTGTTAAATAGTACAAAATAATTGTCGTTACGCGGTGTGATTGCAGCCATCAATCGACCAAATGTAGCATTAGCCATGTTTTATCTCCCTAATTGTTACAGTTTTGTTGCATTTTTATGATTTTGACAAGTTTAACCGTACGGGCTTAAATCTGCGAGAGTTTTAAGCGACAAAAACTTAACTTTTTAAGATGATGTGGTTTATTTGCGTTTAAAATTTGCATGACATAAAAAATATGGATAAAGTGAAAAATCATGAATACAGTTACGATTTATCATAACCCAGCTTGCGGCACGTCACGTAATACGTTGGCGATGATACGTGCCAGCGGCGTAGAGCCAGAGGTGATCGAGTACTTAAAAATGCCACCAACACGTGATAAGTTAGTACAGCTCATTACAGCAATGGGCGGAGGCGCACGTGCTTTATTACGTGAAAAAGGCACACCTTTTGCTGAGCTCGGTTTAGATAAACTTAGTCTGTCTGAAGATGCGCTGATTGACGCCATGTTGCAACACCCGGTTTTAATTAACCGTCCGATAGTAGTGACGACAAAAGGCGTTAAGCTGTGCCGTCCGTCTGAGCTGGTGTTGGATATTTTGGAAAATTCAACTATCGGCGAGTTTGTGAAAGAGGATGGCGAAGTGGTCAAAGCAATTTAACCACGAATCGCCGTTCCCTTATTCTCGTTCCCTGCAGTTCGGCATGCTCACTAACCAAGCTTGTCGAAGGGGCGCGCACCCTTCGACAAGCTCAGGGAACATAAAAGCACGTAAGCCTTTGCTGTATAATGGCGTTTTTTAGAAATACATCATTAGAAGCATAGACCAAGCCATGGAAGCTGAACAACTCAATATTATCGCTAATCGTCTGGTTGATTTAAGCGAGCGCAACAACGCCCTTCGGGGGTATCTTTGACATTGAAACTAAATCTCAACGCCTAGAAGAAGTCAACGGCTTATTAGAAGACCCGAAAGTCTGGAACGATAATGCAAAAAGCCAGGCGTTAGGCAAAGAAAAACGTGAGTTAGGCTTAATTGTAGAGTCTTTAAGCAACCTGAAAATTGGCTTAAAAGATGCACAAGAGCTGTTTGAGATGGCGCGTGAAGAAAATGATGATGATACTTTATTAAGTGTTGCGACAGATTCTGAAGCACTGGAAAAACAAATCGCTGATATGGAATTCAAGCGCATGTTCTCGCAACCGATGGATGCCAATAATTGCTTTATCGAGTTTCAATCAGGTAGTGGCGGCACTGAAGCGCAAGACTGGTGCAATATGTTGCTCCGCATGTATTTGCGTTATTGCGAACGTAAGGGCTTTAAGGTTGAAGTGCTGGAATTGTCTGATGGAGACGTCGCGGGTATTAAAGGCGCATCCATCAAAATTACGGGTGACTATGCTTACGGCACTTTAAGAACTGAAAATGGCGTGCATAGATTAGTGCGTAAATCGCCGTTTGACTCCAACGCCAAACGCCATACCAGCTTTGCCAGCGTACAAATTTTTCCTGAAGTCGATGATTCGATTCAAATCGACATTAACCCTGCTGATTTACGCATTGATACTTATCGTGCCAGCGGTGCAGGCGGCCAACACATTAACAAAACCGATTCAGCGGTGCGTATTACGCATATTCCCACCAACACCGTAGTGCAGTGCCAAAATGACCGCTCGCAACATCGCAATAGAGATGAAGCCATGAGCATGCTCAAAGGCGCATTGTATAACTTGGAGTTGAACAAACGCAATGCGGACAAACAAGCGCTAGAAGATGCCAAAACCGACATCGGCTGGGGGCATCAAATCCGTTCTTATGTGCTGGATCAATCACGCATTAAAGACTTGCGTACTAATGTGGAAATTGGCAATACCCAAGGCGTGTTAGATGGCGACCTTGATCCATTTATTACCGAAAGTTTGAAGTTAGGCGTGTAGCATTTAGAAGTAACTGGATGAAAGGTCGTGGCAATGAGTTCTTCAGTAAATATCGGGTCACTATCATTTGAAACACAAGAATAATTAGCAAATGTAATAAAATATCGTTTTGGCAATTAATGCAGGTTTTGAGAGTAAATAATGACAGTACAAAAAACAGAACAAAATGAAGTAACGCAAGTGGATGAAAACCACGTCATCGCTGAGCGCCGTGAGAAGCTAAAAGCACTGCGCGAAAGCGCTAAATTAAATGGTAGCGTCGCTTTTCCAAACGATTTTAAGCCTGACTCTCAGGCGGCAGTATTGCATGCTGAGTTTGGCGGCTTTGATAACGAAGTGCTAGACCCTAAAGCGGTGCATGTAAGCATTGCCGGTCGCATGATGTTAAAGCGTGTGATGGGTAAAGCCAGCTTTGCGACAGTGCAAGATAGCACTGGCCGTATTCAATTGTTTATTTCTAAAGATAACCTGACCGATGCTAATAGCGAGGCGATTTACGATGCCTTTAAACATTGGGATCTAGGTGACATTATTGCTGCTAAAGGTGTGTTGTTTAAGACTAAAACAGGCGAGCTTTCAGTCAAAGTGTCTGAGCTGCGCTTGCTGACTAAATCATTACGTCCGCTACCTGAAAAGTTTCATGGACTGCAAGACCAAGAGGTGAAATATCGTCAGCGCTATGTTGACTTGATTGTGTCTGAAGAAACACGTGCAACCTTTATTGCACGTAGCAAAGTGGTGTCAGCTATTCGTGGTTTTATGTTGGAAAATGAATTTTTAGAAGTTGAAACCCCGATGCTACACCCGATTCCAGGTGGTGCGTCGGCCAAGCCTTTTATTACGCATCATAATGCTCTGGATATGCAAATGTACATGCGTATTGCACCTGAACTTTATTTGAAAAGGTTGGTGGTTGGTGGTTTTGAGCGCGTATTTGAGGTAAACCGTAATTTCCGTAACGAGGGTTTAAGTGTTCGCCATAACCCTGAATTTACCATGATGGAATTTTATGCGGCCTACACAGATTATCTGTGGTTAATGGACTTTACCGAACGTTGTATTCGCACCGCTGCGATTGCCGCTACGGGTTCAGCAGTATTGCAATACCAAGGTCGTGAGCTCGATTTAAGTAAGCCATTCCAACGTTTGACTATTGTGGGCGCAATACAGAAATATGCACCGCAATATACGTTGGAACAACTCAACGATATGGCTTTCTTGCGTGCAGAAATCCTTAAGTTTGGTACTAAACCATTCGACCATGTTGGCTTAGGTGCATTGCAATTAGCGTTGTTTGAAGAAACCGCCGAAAGCCAATTATGGGAACCAACCTATATTATTGATTACCCAGTTGAAGTGTCACCATTGGCGCGCGCTTCAGATAGCAACCCAGAAATCACTGAACGCTTTGAGCTCTTTGTTTGTGGTCGCGAGATTGCCAATGGTTTCAGTGAGTTGAATGATGCTGAAGATCAAGCTGCACGCTTCCACGCGCAGATGAAAGCCAAAGAAGCGGGTGACCATGAAGCGATGTACTACGATGCTGATTTTATTCGCGCCTTGGAATACGGCATGCCACCGACGGGCGGTTGCGGTATCGGCATTGATCGTTTAGTGATGATGATTACTGATAGCGCAAGTATTCGTGATGTGATTTTGTTCCCGCACATGCGTGCAGAAGCTTAAGATTTTACGTAAGAGCGAATAAATTCGCTCTTACGTAAACAAAAAGTCCGCTTAGCTAATTCCTTGCTGCTATAACTGCACACTAGAGCACCTTTAAGATTGGTTCCAGATGCGCATATACGTGTTGTCAGGCATGGAGAGCTCACGCACTGGTGTAGCAAGAGGAAGTGGTCGGGCTTCCAACATGGCACATTCACGCTGCCTATCAGTGGCCTGCCAGCCCGGCATTTTCAGGTTAAGTTCCAGCACAAATCACACCGGGTTCTGCCATCGTGAACGGTCATTTTGGCACTGTGAACACCTAATTCTGGGGAAAGATAAAAAGTGTTCACATTCAACCATATTGGTGTTCACGATGCTCCAGAATATGCAGTCAATGAGGGTGCTTAAGTATTCTTCTAAATTTATGGGTACAAACAAGGCTATATCTAAATTTTCTATTGCGCGGATTAATTTAGAACAGGTGACGTCCAAAAATCCTTCTTAAAGAGTACACCTTAGGTGTAATTGTAGCTATTAGTCTTTTGCGATTAAATACAGATTACTTAAATCAACCTCCAAGGAGTAATGTAATGAGTGGCAAACCGTTTCAATATAAAAAACAAGCAGTAAAAGATGTACAAGCATCAATGAATGTTCCTGGTGTTGCGGCTACACTTGGCGACACGTTTGTATCTACGGACGCAGACAAAACAATTTGTGCTGGCTTCTTTCATCTGGAGAAAGGTAATGAATTGAAATATAGTTATGATTATGAAGAAATGAAAATTGTTGTAGAAGGTACATTTGTCATTTCTGACGATACTGGTCAAAAAGTAACCGCTACAGTTGGCGATGTACTTTATTTCCCGTCTGGCAGCAATGTAACGTTTACTACTCCTAACGAACGCGCAGTTGGCTTCTTTACAGGTCAACGTGCACCAATTTAATATTTAACTAGTTTTAATTAGTAGTATTATAAGTTGCTCTTATACCTGTAATTGTACTGAACATACAATTACAGGCGTATCTTGCCTGATAAATATTATTTTTAATAAAAACTTTGCGTGCTTGTAGTTATCTAGACTTCCATTTCAGATGTTCGTCATATTCACTAGTAGTTGCGAGTGTATTACGCCGATAGCATTGCACGTGTCGAAACAACTAGATTCTTGCCTAAACTAACCGGCTATTCCTTAATACTTATCTGCTAAAATCACGCCATGTTTACAGGAATCATTCAGACTGTAGGTCAAATCGAACACATCACGCCGATTGGTGGCGATATAAAGCTTCGCATTGAGTGCAACACTCTCAGTGTTGATGACGTTAATTTAGGCGATAGTATTGCTGTAAATGGCGTTTGTCTGACCGTTATTCATTTAGAACACACGCATTTCGAAGCGCATGTTTCTTGCGAAACTTTATCTGTCACTACCGGCTTAAATAGTTTACATCCGGTTAATCTGGAAAAAGCAATGCGACTGAGCGATCGACTTGGTGGGCATTTGGTGAGTGGCCATGTTGATGGCGTAGGCGAAGTGGTGCGCTTTGACTCGCGGGGAGATTGCTGGAGGCTGGATATTTGCGCGCCGCACACCATTTCGAAATATATTGCGGTAAAAGGTTCCATTTGTGTAGATGGCGTAAGCCTGACCGTCAATACCATCGAAAAAGACACGTTTAGTGTGAATCTAATCCCACATACGCTTGCTAATACCAAGCTTCAGTTTTTGAAACCTAGTAGCCGCGTTAATCTGGAAGTAGATCAAATTGCACGCTACGTTGAGCGCATGACTGAGTGGGCTACTGATAATCATTAGTGATTAAATTTTAACCCAACATCATTTCTATCATATTTGAGAGTTTCTTTGGCACGATCAAAACAGAAAACTTGCACCATTATCGATTTAAAAACAGAAGATCAGCTCATTCTTCAGGGTGCTCATGATTAGGAGAGTCATAATGAATGATCGCAAGAAACTTGATTGGTGTTTTTATAAGTGCTTCAGGTCGATGTGGCACTTCTCCTTGAAATGTGAGTGAATCTCCACTATTAAGAATGAAAGTTTCATCGCCAACACGATACTCGAGAGTGCCTTCTAGCATGTGAATAAATTCTGTACCCGGATGTTCGAATGCAGGAAACTCCTCGCATGAATCTTCGAGCGAGATCAAAAAAGGCTCAAATGTTTTATGTGGCCCTTGGTCGTAAGCAAGTAGATGGTAAGTGTGACCCACGCGAGTACCTCGCCTTACGACTTCCATGCCTTCGCCTTTTTTAACCAATTGGGCTGCACCACGAGGCAGATTGTAGTTTTGGAATAGTTTCGCTAATGTGACACCCAATGCGTTGGCTAGCTGCTCAAGGGTTTCCAGACTAGTAGCAGCAAGACTGTTTTCTATCTTGCTTAACATGCCGCGGCTTATTCCTGCACGCTCTGAAACTGCAGCAATCGTGAGATTGTGTTGTTGGCGAAGCTGGCGAATCGTGGCGCCTAAGTGTCGCCCTAGTGCTTTAGATTGAATATCTGTTTTCGCATTTTCATTTTCTAACGACATGTCAGTACCTATCTATCAAAGTTATCCATTATTCATTATAAGTAGAGTGTAAGCAATTCATTAAAAATTAGTTAATGAATCTCTGATCTGATATTTAATTCTGTCATGTTATCGGAAAGATTATGCAATTGTCGGAGCTCTAATATTTTGAGCATGTCATCTTTTGGCTGACTACCAGCCTGACTCTTGCGTTCTTTGTCGTGTACTTGTAGCAGGTCGCAACGGAAGGATTTTCAGTCTATTAGCATAATAAGCTTAACCCATGAGGCTACTCATTGAATAAAGAGATGGGTAGGCGTGTGTGGCGTCAGTGCGCCGAGCTAAATTACATGAGGCTGCAAGCGAGCATATGGCGATGTTGGAATGTAAGTCTGAGCGTATTTGAGCTATATACAAGACAGGCATTAAAAGTATATGGCTTAATACTTCATCGGATCGACACAATAGTTTCACTCAGGTAATAATTGTTGATATATAATTAAAAATTAGTTTTAATTAACCCATTGTTTGTTAAGGAGAGTATTTTGAGCGAAAGAATTGTAATGCGTACAGGTGAGGCATTGGTGGCAGGTGGGCCTCCAGGAACAGCAGCTGAACCAGAAGTTGTTATCGGTGAATTAGATGGTCCTGTTGGTACCGCGATTGCCACGTTGACTGGTGACCAAGTTGCTGGACATACCCGTGTTTTCGCCTTGTTAAATACCGATATTCAAGTGAGGCCTGTCACTTTAATGGTAAGTAAAGTCACTGTTAAAGAAACGAAATATACTAATATTTTGATGGGTACAGTACAAGCAGCCATTGCCAATGGAGTGTTGGATGCAGTTCGTGCTGGAGATATTCCTAAAGAGCGTGCAAATGATTTAGGAATTATTGTTTCAGTTTGGTTAAATCCTATGGTAACTAAAGACGAAAATCTGGATCATAAAGTCTTGTTTGACATTCATCGCAAAGCAACAGCTTTAGCAATCCATAAAGCCATGACTAATAAGCCGGATATTGATTGGCTACTTGATAATCAAGATAAAATTACCCATAAGTATTACCAAATGGGCTTAGACGGAAAGCTTTAATTTGTTTTATGGCGACTTGCCCATAACAGGCATGTTTCAAGTAAGTCGCCTAACAAAGACTTAATATCTTTAGCGAGATGATGATCGTATTTATAAGGAGGTTCCTCTTGCATATAAATACATTGGCTCATTTCTAGCTGTAATGCATGAATGTTAACAGTCGGTACACCGTAATGCCGAGTAATGTATCCACCTTTAAAACGGCCATTGAAAACATGGCTATATTCCTTTATATATACAGAATTCTGCATGGTAGCCATGAGTGCTTCCTGTAGGGAAGCATCGCACGATTGCAAGTCAGCTGTGCCAAAATTTAAGTCTGGTAGCTTGCCAGAAAAAAAGCGGGGCACATGAGACGCAATTGAATGTGCATCCCACAATAAAGCAATACCATGCATTGCGTGAATTCTTTGTAATTCCGATTCTAATTTATCGTGGTATGGCTTCCAGTACATATCTATTCTGTTTTGTATCTCGGCTTCATCCGGGGTTCTTTCTTTAAGATAAACCGGCTGCTTTGCAAATGTATCTATAGGGCAAAGTCCCGTTGTGTCTTGCCCTGGGTAAAGGGATATATCATTTGGTGACCTATTTAGATCAATCACATAACGCATATATTTAGCCGACAATGTCGAGATATCGTAATCTTTAACCACGTCATATAAAAGCCCTAAGTGCCAGTCTACGTCAGGCATGAGTAAAGCTTCAGGCGTCATGTTGCAGGCAATCTCAGGTGGAATTTGTGTGCCAACATGCGGCATGGAAATTAGCAATGGTGAATTGCCGCTGCAAAAATGATATGCGTGGTTCATATTTGAATGCCTCCTCAATTTAGCTACTACTTTGGCGGTACTTCTTAATTTCTAAACCAAGATTCTTTCTAAGAATTAAGATTACATCTTTAATTACTTTAGCATAAGTTTCATATAAATAAAAAAAGTTTCACCTAAGTGTTGACTTCTAATTTCTGGTATGGCTAAATACAAACAACAAGTTTCACTGTGGTTAAAAAAGTTTATTTTCATTTGGATGTGGCTTTGTGAATTGGTTTGGTTTGCAGTGATCAGTAATTATTTCGGCAAAGTAATTTTTATCTAGAAAATTAAGGTTCATGGAGTTTAGAAATGCCATTAAGACTACTTAAATTTGCACTAACAAAAGAGCACCCAGCACCGCGCTTTTTTAAGGCACACGAGGCTCCCAAGAAATCATACGATGTAGTGATTATTGGCGGTGGCGGGCATGGTCTGGCAGCGGCCTATTACTTAGCTAAAGATCATGGTATTACCAATGTGGCTGTATTGGAAAAAGGCTATATAGGCGGAGGTAATACCGGCCGTAATACCACGATTATTCGTTCTAATTATTTAACGCCAGAAGGCGTAAATTTTTACGATGCCAGCGTTAAGATTTACGAAAATCTTTCAGAAGAGTTGGATTTGAATCTGTTCTATTCAACACGTGGTCACTTCACGCTTGCTCACACAGAATCTACCCTGCGCACCATGCGCTGGCGTGCGGAAGTGAATAAGCATGTGGGTGTAGAAAGTCGTGTGGTCGGTCCTGATGAAATTGCCGAGGCTTGTCCGCAGCTGGATATAAGTTGCAGTGGTCAGGCACCAATTCTAGGCGCTTTGTATCATGCGCCAGGTTCTGTTGCGCGCCATGACGCCGTAGCATGGGGCTTCGCACGCGGTGCGGATCGCCTAGGTGCTGAAATTCATCAAAATACTGAAGTGCTGGGCATTGATGTTAAAAATGGCAAAGTCTGCGGTGTTAAAACCAATAAAGGTTATATCGAGACTAAACAGGTGTTATGTGCAGTTGCCGGCTTTACGCCACGCATCACTGAAATGGTGGATCTTGAAACGCCGATTGTTATTCACCCATTGCAAGCTTGCGTGTCTGAGCCTGTGAAGCCGTTTCTGGATACGGTTTTAGTGTCAGGTAGCTTGCATGTGTATGTGAGTCAGTCTTCTCGTGGTGAGTTGGTCATGGGTTCTTCATTAGATCCATACGAAGTCCATCAAACGCGTTCTACGCTTGATTTTGTGGAAGGCCTTACTTCACACATGCTGGATATGTTCCCGTTCTTATCGAATATTAAAGTGGTACGTCAATGGGGCGGTATGGCGGATATGACGCCAGACTTTGCGCCGATTATGGGTAAAACGCCGATTGAAGGTTTTTATTTGGATGCCGGTTGGGGTACTTGGGGCTTTAAAGCAACACCTATCAGCGGTAAGACGATGGCACAAACCATTGCCAATGATAGTGCGCCAGATTTAATTCACTCATTCCGCCTGTCACGCTTTGAAGATTACGAGCTGACTGGGGAAAAAGGAGCGGCGTCTGTTGGCCATTAATTGGTCACTAACGCAAGCTTAATCATCAGAGGAATATGAAATGAAACTTCTCACCTGTCCAATGAATGGAACAAGACCACTGAGCGAATTTATTTTCGGTGGTGAATATCGTGTTGCACCCAATCAGGATACTTGTAGCGATGCCAAATGGGCTGCATACGTGCATAACCGCAACGGTGCACCTGGCGACAAAAAAGAATGGTGGTACCACTCGCCAAGTGGTACCTGGTTTATTGCTGAACGCAATACGCTGACAGATAAAGTATCTCGCACTTATTTGCTAGGCACTAGTAACAATGTAAATCCAGCTTGGGAGGAAGGCAAATGAACTTACGTACAGCTAAGCAAGCTGGTGAATGGGTTAACCGCAGCAAAAAAATAAACTTCACGTTTGAAGGCGAGGTTTTCACTGCGTTTGAAGGCGATACGATCAGCAGTGCGTTATGGGCAGAGGGCCAAAAAGTATTGGGTCGCAGCTTTAAATATCACCGCCGGCGCGGTGTATTAAGCTTAGCTAATCATGATGTCAATGTCCTTGTGACGGATGGTATTGATACGAACATTCGTGCGGATGTAGTTGAAGTTAAGGATGGCATGGTGTTAACGGTAGTAAACACTATTGGCGGCGTTAAAAAAGACAGGAATAGCTACATTGATTCTATTTCTCCATTGCTACCAGTGGGCTTTTATTACAAAGCGTTCCATACGCCACGTCGTTTGTTCCCGTTTTGGGAAAACATCATACGTAAGGCAACTGGTTTGGGCATTGTTAACTTTAACTACCCACGCATACTTAAACGTAAACAACATTCGCATTGTGATTTATTAGTAATTGGCGCTGGTCCAACAGGCTTGACTGCCGCTTTAGTCGCAGCAGAAGCGGGTTTGGAAGTGACGCTAGTGGATGAAAACAGCCGGGCAGGTGGTAGCTTAACCTATGACCGTGCAGGTGATGCAGCGACAGTGAAGCAGTTAAGTGATCTATTGGGTGAAGTGGCAAGTCAGGCAAATATCACTATGCACACCGGTACTTATGCGGCTGGGTACTACCCTGATCATTTGATCCCTATCGTATCGGAAGCTGGTATGACCAAAGTGCGCGCTAAAGCTGTCATTGTGGCCAGTGGGGCATTTGAGCAGCCACCGGTGTTTCGATACAACGACTTGCCAGGTGTCATGTTAGGGTCTGCTGCACAGCGTTTAATTTATCGTTACGGTGTGAAACCATTTAACAGTGGTGTGGTAGTCACTGCCAATGACTATGGCTATCGCGTAGCGTTTGATTTGCTGGAAGCTGGCGTCGGAGTGATGGCGGTGGTTGATTTGCGCTCAGGTGCAAATACTGGTGTGTTAACGACAAACCTTGCACGCCGAGGCGTTAAGGTCTACACGGGGCATTGTGTGTATGAGGCTTTGGCAACATCCGACAAATCAGGTGTACGTGGTGTAGTGATTTGTGCTTACGATGATAAAGACAATGTAGCGCTGACTGATAATAAATTCACGCTTGAATGTGATGGTGTTGCCATGTGCGCAGGCTGGGCTCCGGCTGCCGCACTGCTGTATCAGGCAGGCACTGGTATGCAGTTTGATAATGATGTGCAGCAGTTTGTACCAAGTCGTTTGCCTGATGGAATTTTTGCTGCAGGTAAAGTTAATGGTATTTTTGAATTTGGCCAGCGCCTTAAAGATGGTGCACGTGCTGCGAATGAAGCTTTGCGCTATTTGGGTTTGCAAGCGCCACAAAATGCGATTGAAAAACATGCAGGAACTTCACCTAGCCACGCTTACCCAATGGTGCCGCACGATAAAGGCAAAAACTTTGTAGATTTTGATGAAGATATTCAAATCAAAGACTTTGTGAATGCAGCTAAAGAAGGCTTTGATAATATCGAGCTAATGAAGCGATTTACTACGGTAGGCATGGGGCCTAGCCAAGGTAAGCATTCCAATATGAATGCAATTCGTATCTTGGCAAAAATTCGTAATTTACCGGTAGAAAAAATTGGCACAACCACTTCAAGACCATTTTTCCACCCAACGCCCATCGGTCATTTAGGTGGTCGCGGTTTCCATTCGCACCGTTTAACCTCGTTACATGATTGGCATCAGGCGAATGGTGCAGTGTTTACAGACATTGGCGCATGGAAAAGAGCTGCTTATTATCCAGCCGCTGGTCAAACTAAAGAGGATGCAATTCAGGAAGAAGCTATGGCTGTGCGTACAACCGCAGGCATTATTGACGGCAGCTCTTTTGGCAAGATAGAAATACATGGTCCAGATGCGGCTGAATTTTTGGAACGCTTTTTTACCGGTGATTATTCAACTCAGAAAGTAGGGCGCTGCCGTTATGTGATGTTGCTGGATGAGTCTGGTGTCATTGTTGATGATGGTATCGCAAGCCGTCTTGCTGATGATTTGTTTTACCTTTCAATCGGTACATCAAATGCGGCGGCAGTCTACCGTGAAATGCAGCGCTCGCAACAAATGTGGCAGCTTAATCTCGGATTGGTCAATGTCACTGGCGCTTTTGGGGCCATTAATATTGCCGGGCCAAGTGCGCGTGAAATCTTATCTACGCTTACCGACCTTGATCTTTCTTATGAGTCATTTCCGATTAGTAGCGTACGTGAAAGTCAAGTTGCCGGGGTTGATGCCAGATTAATTCGAGTAGCTTTTGTATCAGACATGGCTTACGAGTTACACCTGCCTATGGTGCAAGTGCCGCATGTTTGGAATGCCCTGATGGAAGTCGGCAAAAAATATGGTTTACGTCCGTTTGGCAGTGATACGCAACGTTTATTACGCCTGGAGATGGGTAATCATATGCCAGGTGTAGATACAGATGGCTTGACCAATCCTTTTGAAGTGGGTGCTGATTGGGCAATAAGAATGAGCAAGCCTTACTTCATTGGTCAAAGAAGCTTGGCAATTTTAGCTAAACGGCCATTAAGGAAACAACTGGTTCCATTCGTATTGGCCGAGAATTTCAAAGGTGAAATGCCGATGGATTGCAATTTGGTGGTAGACGGTCGTGACATTCTTGGTCGTGTGACCAGTGTAAGTTACAGCAAATTTATAGACCGTTGCATCGGTTTTGCTTATGTCTCGCCAGCAAAAAAAGAAGTGGGTTCGGAATTTCAAATACGTACTGATAGTGGCTCCCTCGTGACTGCTACCGTAGTGATGACTCCGTTTTTAAAGAATCAAAAGGGAGCTTGAGATGCAACCGTATGATGTGAAAAATATTGCGATGGTTTCTCCTGTTGCACATGCCCAGACTAAGGATCCTGCCAAATGGGATGTGGTGAATGGAATGGAGGTGGTCGTCGAGTTTGCGAGTGCTGACATTGAGCAGGCCAGAAAAAAAGTATTAGGTGTTACTGACGTAAGCTGCTTGGAGCGTTATGGCGTAAAGGGATCGCAGGCTTCGCAATGGCTTGCTAGTCGTGGAATAACCATTCCGGCTAACTCAAACAGTTGGACATTGTGTGATCAGAAAACCTTGGTGTTGCGACTAGGATCAAGTGAGTTTTTGATTGAGGATCAATTGGGCGGTGTCGCGTGTAATAAGCTATCCAGCGACACTACTAGGGTCGCTGGCCTTTACAAGGTGCCGCGTGCTGATGCTGCCTTTATTTTGAGTGGCAGCGCAGTGCTCAATTTATTTTCAGAGTTATGCTCACTCGATTTACGTGAAAAATCTCTGCGTGATAAAGACGTCATTATGACGCAGGTAGCAGGTATATCGGCCATTGTTCTGCGTCAGATGATTGGTAATGAGCCGGTTTATCGTGTTTGGTGTGATGGCACTTATGGCCCATACCTGTGGGAAGTGTTAACCGAAATTGCTGTGGAGTTGGGTGGTGGAGCTGTAGGGATTGGCAGATACCAGAGCTAATGCTTGGCGTCAGACAAGAGCTTGCGATAAAAACTAAAGCTAGCGCTTAGAAATCGTTGGAGATAACTTAAATTTAAGAATGTATTTATTTTAAGAATGTAAATACATTGGATTTTCAGGGAGAAGTAAATGAAAACGTTAGATGAAGCAAAAAAGTTTCTAAAAGATAATGATGTTAAATATGTATTAGCTCAGTTTGTCGATATACATGGTGTTGCCAAGGTGAAGTCTGTGCCTGCAGCACACATTGGCAGTATCCTTAAAGGTGGTGCAGGGTTCGCGGGAGGTGCTATCTGGGGTATGGGTATTGCACCTAATGGCCCAGATTACATGGCAGTTGGTGACTTATCTACCTTGACATTGATGCCTTGGCAACCAGGTTATGCACGTATTATTTGTGATGGGCATGTAGAAGGTAAACCATATGGCCATGATTCACGTGTTGTGCTCAAGGCGCAAATTGATCGCCTCGCTAAAAAAGGCTGGACGCTTTATACCGGCCTAGAGCCTGAATTTTCGTTACTTCGTAAAGATGAAAAGGGTGCAATTCATCCGTATGATGCAACAGATACTTTGGTGAAACCATGCTATGACTACAAAAGTATGTCTAAGCAATCAGAATTCCTGGAACGTTTGACAGATACATTGATAGCGGCAGGTCTAGATATTTATCAGATTGACCACGAAGATGCAAATGGTCAGTTTGAAATTAATTACACTTATGCCGACTGCATGAAAAGTGCAGATGATTACCTTATGTTCAAAATGGCAGCCAGCCATATAGCAAACGAGCTAGGCATGATTTGCTCATTTATGCCTAAGCCTTTTGGTAATCGTCCTGGTAACGGTATGCACATGCATATGTCGATTGGTGATGGTACAAAGAGCCTGTTCCAAGACGACAGTGATGCCACTGGTCACGGTTTGTCTAAACTGGCTTATCACTTTATGGGTGGCGTTCTTGCTCACGCGCCAGCAATTACCGCTTTAGCTTGCCCAACAGTGAATTCTTATAAACGCTTGGTTGTCAGTCAGTCTCTTACAGGCTCAACATGGGCACCAGCTTATATTTCATACGGAAATAATAATCGCTCAACCATGGTACGTATTCCTTACGGTCGTTTGGAACTGCGTTTGCCAGACGGTAGCTGTAACCCTTATTTGGCTACTGCGGCGGTGATTGCAGCAGGGTTGGATGGTGTTAAACGTGAACTGCATCCAGGTAATGGCCATTCTATTAATTTATACGATTTAACGCCTGCAGAAATGCGTGAGCAAGGTATCGGCATTTTGCCTCAAAGTCTAGGTGAGGCTATAGATCAACTTGAAAGTAACAAAGTCATTCGTGATGCTTTGGGTGATTCATTATCAGAAGAGTTTATCAAAATTAAACGTGCGGAGTCGATGGAGTATCAGCGACATGTTTCCGACTGGGAAATTAACCGCTACGTAGATTTTTTCTAGATTTAATTTAAACGGCACTATTTAACTATATTTTTAAGGAGAAAAGTATGTGTGGAATTGTAGGATTATTGGTTAGGAATCCCAAAATGCGTGACTCAATCGGTGAGCTCATGTTGCCAATGTTAATTGGTATGACTGAAAGAGGACCAGACTCTGCGGGATTAGCTATGTTTGGTGCGCCTGTGGCGGCTGATTCAAGAAAATTTAGCCTTTATGCAGGAGTGGAGGATTTTAACTGGACGAAATTAGGCCACGATTTTGAAAAACATTTAAGCATTAAAGCTAAGATTGAACCAAAATCAAATCACGCTGTGTTGACAACAACCTTAGAGCCAGCAACAGTCAAAATTTGGTTAAAAGAACATTACCCACAACTACACCTGCTATCAGTAGGTCAACTGATGGATATTTACAAAGATGTTGGCACGCCAGCGCAAGTTGCTGCACGTTACGATTTCAAAAATTTCAAGGGAACTCACTTGGTTGGGCATACCCGTATGGCGACAGAATCAGCCATCACACCAGCGCATGCACACCCATTCACAGCCGGTGAAGACTGGTGTTTGGTACATAACGGCTCATTGTCAAACGCTAACAGTCTGCGCCGTAAATTGCAGTATGAAGGTATTGAGTTTGAAACAGATAACGACACTGAAGCTGCTTGTCGCTTTTTGCAATGGCGTATGCGTGAGGGCGATGACCTGCAAACAGCGCTAAACCATGGTTTTGAAGAGCTTGATGGTTTTTACACATTGTTAATGGGTACAAGTACTGAGCTAGCACTGGTACGCGATCCATACGGCTGTAAACCAGCAATTATAGCTGAGCATGATGACTATGTTGCGATTGCTTCAGAGTTCCGTTCACTGGCACATCTGCCAGATATTAAAAACGCAAAGGTTTTCGAACCTTCACCTAAGGAGATGTACGTATGGAAACTGTAAAATTTGACTTAGACGCTAAGCCATTGCGTGAAGTGAATCAATTCCTTCATGGTGATGCGGGTGGACTAAATGGAAAAAAGATCGTCATTGAAAACCCAAATGGCGCTCATAACATTGCAGTTGGTTTGAAAGCTGACATTGACGTAACGATTAAAGGCCATGCCGGTTATTACGCGGCGGGTATGAATCAGATCGCTAAAGTCACCATTGAAGGCAGTGCCGGCAGTGGTGTGGCAGAGAACATGATGTCTGGCCATGTGCATGTTAAAGGCTTTGCATCAAATGCGGCTGGTGCTACAGCAAACGGCGGCTTGCTGGTGATTGATGGTGATGCTGGCCTCCGTTGTGCGATTGCTTTAAAAGGCGCGGATGTTGTAGTTGGCGGGTCTGTGGGTAGTTTCTCAGCTTTTATGGCACAAGCCGGTAATTTTGTAATTTTGGGTGATGCTGGTGAAGGTTTGGGCGATTCAATCTACGAAGCTAAAGTGTTTGTACGTGGCAAAGTAAAGAGCCTTGGCGCGGATTGTGAAGAAAAAACAATGAACGCAGAAGATAGGCAAATCCTGGCTGATCTGTTGAAAAAATCAGGCCATGCTGACGTAAGCCCAGATAGCTTTAAACAATATGGATCTGCTCGTACGTTATACCACTTCCATGTTGACAACGCAGGAGCATACTAAAATGAGCGACAATACAATACATAAAACACCGCAGACTAAGCCACGTCAGTCTGCAACATTTGATGAGTATACCAACTCTGAAATTAGACGTGCTGCCGCTACTGGTATTTATGATATCCGCGGTGGTGGTTCTAAACGCAAGCTGCCACATTTTGATGACCTGTTGTTTTTAGGCGCATCAGTCAGCCGTTACCCACTAGAAGGCTACCGTGAAAAATGTGGTACCGATGTCGTGTTGGGCACACGGTTTGCTAAAAAACCTATTCACCTGAGAACGCCAGTCACCATTGCTGGCATGAGTTTCGGCTCATTATCTGGTCCAGCCAAAGAATCATTAGGCCGTGGTGCCACTGCAGCCGGTACAAGTACAACTACCGGTGATGGCGGCATGACGCAGGAAGAGCGTGGACATTCAACTACTTTAGTGTATCAGTACCTGCCTTCACGTTATGGTATGAACCCTGATGACTTGCGTAGGGCTGATGCCATTGAGTTGGTGATTGGTCAAGGTGCAAAACCAGGTGGTGGTGGTATGTTATTGGGCCAAAAAATTACGGCGCGCGTCGCTAAAATGCGCTGTTTGCCAGAGGGCATCGATCAACGTTCATCTTGCCGTCATCCTGACTGGACTGGCCCAGATGATCTGGAAATCAAGATCGCAGAACTGCGTGAAATTACTGACTGGGAAAAACCAATTTACGTAAAAATTGGCGCTACCCGCCCTTACTTTGATGTGGCACTTGCCGTAAAAGCTGGCGCTGATGTTGTGGTACTGGATGGTATGCAAGGCGGTACAGCGGCTACGCAAGAAATATTTATTGAGCATGTAGGGTTGCCTATTCTGTCAGCGATTCGACCTGCTGTGAAAGCATTGCAAGATTTAGGTGTGTACCGCAATGGCAAAAACAGTGTTCAGTTGATTGTTTCTGGTGGTATTCGCAGTGGTGCAGACGTAGCTAAAGCTATTGCTTTAGGTGCTGATGCGGTAGCAATCGGTACCGCTGCCTTGATTGCGCTTGGTGACAATGATCCGCACCTTGAAAAAGAGTATCAAAAACTGGATACAACGGCTGGTGCTTATGATGACTGGCACGAAGGCAAAGATCCTGCGGGCATTACTACGCAAAACGCTGAGCTCATGAAACGTGTAGATCCTATTAAAGCTGGTCATCGTTTAGCAAACTACATCGCAGTAATGACGATGGAAGCGCAAGTGGTTGCACGTGCCTGCGGTAAGTCGCATTTGCATAACCTTGAACCAGAAGATTTAGTTGCATTGACGATCGAAGCTTCAGCAATGGCGCAAGTGCCACTTGCCGGTACTAATTGGATTCCAGGAGTAACGAAGTTCTAACTTTTATCTAAACGTTTTACGCTTTACCTCCCCGGCACTCTGTGCTGGGTGTTATGGGGGTACGTGCAATGAATGATTTTTACTACTTGAATGCGGGTTCCTCCTCCAGCTACCGGAATAAAGTAAACAAATTATTCGTATTAATTGTGCGTGCCCCCACTTTTTATGTGCGCAGCCTTTTTATCACTGTATATGTCATATCTAGTGGTTCAAAACGCCTTATTTCAAGACACTTACATGTGTCGCTGCCTCGTCGTTATCTGTTATGCCCACCGTTTGACTGACTACTCTAATCACTTCGCTAATTTTCTAATACTGAAATAGATAGGGAGAGTGTAATGAGTAAAGACATCAAAAAAAGAATGAATGATATGTACCTGCGCGACTGCTTAATGGCTTGGTTTGACGTTGCATTGTTGTGGGCTACAGTTATTTTCGTGTTAGTCGCCATCCTAGGCATCGTACAAGACTCCAATATCCGTATTGTGCTTTACGTTGCAAGTTTCTTGTTAATGCTTTTCAACACAGCATCTGTTTTCGCGATGACCAAGCATTTTAGAGAAGACAAGGATTTCATCTACGGCCTAGATATCAAACATTTTGATGCTAATCGTGCCGCCAAAGACCATCGGAGAATTGCATGAAAAAAAACTATACACCGCCCAATCAGGGCTTCTTGGGTCAGATATTTGATACCGTTTTAGTGTTGGTCTTGGTTTATGCTAGCTTGATGGTTCCGTTGCTATTCAAGGCGGAAGCTAAAGCAGAAGCCGCTGCAGCCGCTGCAGTCGAGGCGGTAAAAGCCACTTGGGAATCTTTAGGACAGAACGTGATTCAACAGGCGCAATGGATCAAGCTCGGTTATGACCCTGAAAAAGCCGCCACATTAATTAACAGCCGTTTTGACTACACGATTGACCCAATGATGTTAATCATCACCATTGCAGTAATCGCTGGCTATTTCTTATTTATGCTGAAAGTGTCTGATAAGCAATATCGCGAAGTAATCGCGGAAAAATTCGATAATAAATAATTACTTACTAATAAATAGTTGCTTATATTTAGGGAGAAATATCATGGAATTTTGGAATATTTTGGAGTATGTCGCATGGAGTCTTTCGGCAATCATGCTGGTATGGATGGTGGTAGACGCTTTTATGATTTCATCACAATATGATGAAGAATATTTAATGAGTTCGCGTGAAGGTGGTGAGGAAGATGTAGTACACGGCGTGCATTTGGAAGGAGGGAATCCATAATGGCTACCGAAAAAATTACAAGTAACGGTACTAATCGTATTGCGATGCTTAAAGTGCTTAACCCATTCCATATATGGGCGCTGGGGGTGGGCATTGTGCTGGTGGGTGAATTTATGGGCTGGAATTTCACGGTAGGTAAGGGTGGTGCTTATGCCTCGCTCATTGCTTGTTGGGTGATTGGTTTGCTCTACACTTGCGTGGCGATGATTGATTCTGAAGTGACATCTACTGTAGCAGCGGCAGGCGGTCAATATACACAGGCTAAACATATTATTGGCCCGTTAATGGCTTTTAATGTGGGTTTGTACCTGGTCATGGCTTACACCATGCTATGTGCGGCTGATGCACTGGTGGTGGGCGACCTCATGAGGTCAGGTGCCGAGGTGATGGGGTATGCCAACCTGGATACCAAGCCTTTTGTGGTGTTAACCGTGGCCTTTCTGGCGTGGCTAAATTACCGCGGCGTGTTTGCAACCTTGACGCTAAATCTTGTCATTACCTTTCTAGCTTTCATGTCGCTGATTATATTGTTTTTTGCAGTTGATCCATTAAATCAGGGCGCTGTGCTTCAGCATCAAGGCTTACTTACCGACCTGCCATACGGGTGGATTGGGGTAATTGCCTCACTACAGTTTGGTATGTGGTATTACCTTGGTATTGAAGGTACATGTCAAGCTGCGGAAGAGGTGCGTTCTGCTGGACGTTCTATTCCATTAGGCACAATGGGTGGCATGATGACATTGCTGGTTGCAGCGACCATTACTTGGTTTGTGGCGACTGGTTTAATGCCTTGGCAGTATTTAGGTCAAGCGACAACGCCTATGTATGATGCTGCAACACTGCTTGGCAGTAGTCAGCTTCAATTAATGTTGTTTGTGGCAACTGCTTTTGCTGCGACTGCTTCAGCCAATGGCTGCATCAATGATGCATCGCGCGCTTGGTTCTCACTGGCGCGTGACCGTTATATGCCTGTGTTTTTCGGAGCAATTCATCCTAAGTATCGCACACCCTACCGCTCAGTACTGATTCTAGTGCCGATTGCAGTATCGTTTGCATTTACTGGATTGTTAGATCAGGTGATTACGTTCTCTATCCTGTCCGGCTTGCTTGGCTACACCTTTATGACCTTTAATATGATTAAGTTCAGAAAAATGTGGCCATTAGGCAGTATCCATCGCGGTTACATTCATCCTTTTCATCCGATACCAGCCATTACCCTGTTAACTTTATGTTGCGCCACGTATTTTGCTACATTCTTAGGTTACGGTGCTTCGTTGTTATCTATCATGGCTTTCTATATTTTGGCATCGATCTGGTTCGTATTACGTCGCTACAAATACGTGAAACGTGCAGATCAGTTCACCATGCCATGGGCACGTCCAAAGGGCTATTAACCTTGTGATGTTGAATTTTTAAAACAGAGGGCAACGGTTATAAGACTGTTGCCCGCTAAGGGTTAATATGAATATAGCCGTATTAGTTTTGCTAGTAATGATGGCGGTGCTAATTTACCGTAAATACAATCATGATGTTAGTGATAAAACGCAAGCGCGGAGTCATGTGTTTGACGAATGTATGTCTTTATTGCAAAAACTGCAGACCAGCCAAGATCAGGCTAATCTACCTATACTTCAAGGTGAGTATGCGGGTTATCAAGTGGCACTCAGCATTGTTGAAGATACTTTAGGTTGGCGAAAGCTGCCGCCACTATGGTTGCTGATTAAAGTAATTGCAAATAAACCTAGTCTTGGTACGTTTGATATGATTGTCAGACCTGCCAATAACGAGTTTTATAGCCCATCCTGGCAATGGGATGGCAATCTGGCAATACCCTCAAGTTGGCCTCAGCATGCCATTATTAAGTATCAGCAACAAGCGGTTGATGTGGCGTTGTTGTCACCTTATGTACCAGCATTATTTACAGATTTAAATATGAAAGAATTACTCGTAACGCCAAGTATGGTACGGCTGACTTATATGGCTAAACAGGCTGAACGTGGCGAGTATCTGATTATGCGCAATGCTGTTTATGAAAATACGCCTATTCGTAAAAACATAGTGGAAGCACTTCTAAGGCAAGCGATAGCGATCAGGCAAGCAGCGGAAAACTCAGAAGACTCAGAAATTAAAGCAGTTTATGAAACAGTTGAAAGGTAACTTATGGCAACCGACAGTGTTCAAGTTATACAAAAACCAATAGCGCCGCAATGGATTTTACTTATCGCCATCCTGTTGCCAGGTATGGGGCAAGTATTCAACAATGCACCGAAACGCGGTTTCTTCATGGTATGTTTTATGATTATTCTTGGACTCATTACTTTTAATCTAGCGCAAGCAAATATTTCCATGGTGGGTAAGCTAGCCGGTGGAATTTTCATCTACGCAATATCAATACTGGATGCCTATTACTGGGCGAAATACCGTAAGGAGTTTTTTAAACGTAATGGATAGAGACAATCAACCAATACTTGGAAAAATGAAGTCTGTTTTAATTTTTAGATTTTCTACAACAGAAGGTCCCGGCTATCTGGAAACTTTTCTTGGTCACCGTAATATTAACTGGCAATTGATTCAACTTGATGCAGGACACTCGGTACCGGAATTTAACGATGAAATTGGTGCGATTGCCATGATGGGCGGACCGATGAGTGTTAACGATAAGTTGCCGTGGATTGAACCCATGTTAGATTTGATCAGGGCGGCCATTGCAAAAGATGTGCCCGTCATTGGACATTGTCTTGGTGGGCAGTTGTTGGCAAAAGCCTTAGGGGCTGAGGTAAAAGGCAATGCCTGCAAGGAAATGGGTTGGGCTGAAGTGAGAGTCGTGCAGGAAGAAGCCGCGAACGAATGGTTTGGCGGTGCTGGCAAGTTTGATGTTTTTCACTGGCATTATGAAACCTTTGCTATCCCCAAGGGCGCCACACGCATCTTGAATAGCCGTTATTGTAAAAATCAGGCTTTTGTATTTAATGATAGGCATATCGGCTTTCAGTGTCATATAGAAATGACAGAAGCCATGGTCAGGCAATGGTGTGACGACGGTGAAGCAGAACTAGTTGCGGCTTCTGGTGCTGCGTCTGTACAAACTAAGCAAAGAATATTGCTGGAGCTGCGCCTTCGCATTGCTAAATTAAATGATATAGCGGCTGATGTTTATAGCCGCTGGCTGTCGAATGCAAATTTGTAACTTAGCCAATTGCAAGCTACTTATCCAAACGGAGTAATCCTTTAAGAGAATTGAGTTGTTGTTAAGTAAGCGTGAGAATGCATTACGTAAGTTTGACTAGTTTGTCATCTCCTAATCTTACGTTGAGTAGCAATTTAAAGGGGGTAAGTAGTAAGCGGTGCATGAACAACATTTGTACTTACCCCCTTCTTTTTTAGTAAGCGCTCAATTATATGTGGATATGAATCTTTATAAGTTGTTTTGAATGCAGAGTGAGTGAGTTAAAACTTTATTTTAACAATCGGTGAAAATAATCTAAGAAGGCTAAATAACATGAATCTACCAATAGACTTTTTGATTGAAGATGTACAAAACTTAGCTGATATCCGTCAACTTGCTATAGATAAAGTGGGCATTAAAGCCATCCGCCATCCAGTTAAAGTCAAAGACAAAACGGGTGGCGTCCAGCATACCGTCGCAATATTTAATATGTTTGTGCATTTGCCGCAACATTTCAAAGGCACGCACATGTCTCGCTTTATTGAGATATTAAATGAGAATGAGCGCGAAATTTCAGTGGAAAGCTTTCAAGCGATATTGAGTGAAATGGCTGTTAGGCTGGAAGCGCAATCTGGTCATATTGAAATGACTTTTCCGTATTTTATCAATAAATTCGCACCAGTTTCAGGTGTAAAAAGCCTGATGGATTATGAGGTTACATTTATTGGTGAAATAAAAAATGGCCAGCATGATGTTAAAGTCAAAGTGCTTATCCCTGTCACAAGTTTATGTCCTTGCTCGAAGAAAATTTCTGCCTATGGTGCTCACAACCAACGCTCCCACGTGACAGTCACTATCGCATTGAAGGCGTTTATGTGGATAGAGGACATGATTACCATGGTAGAAGCACAAGCTTCATCTGAACTTTATGGGCTACTCAAGCGGCCTGATGAAAAATACGTTACAGAACGTGCTTACGATAACCCTAAGTTTGTTGAGGACATGGTGCGAGATATTGCAGCGGTGTTCAATAAAGAACCACGTGTCAAAAGCTATATTGTGGAATGCGAGAACTTTGAATCCATCCATAATCATTCTGCCTATGCCTGCATTTCGAGCGAGTAAATCATGAATAATATTGTCAGCTTAAAGTTTTTAGAACAATCCAAACCAATTGCAAGCATGGGTTTAATGTTAAATAGCCCAGTGTCGATTAGCCCTATATTCGAAATCATAGAAGAGATTCAGCAGGGCCGTATGGTCGTGCTGCTGGATGACGAAGATCGTGAAAATGAAGGTGATTTAGTCATGGCGGCACAATTTGTCACGCCAGAAGATATTAACTTTATGGCTAAACATGGTCGTGGCCTAATCTGCCTGACGCTGACAGAAGCGCGAGGCAAGCAGCTTAATTTAGAGCCCATGGTGACCAGTAATGGCACTAAAATGGGTACTAATTTCACGGTATCAATTGAAGCGGCGGAAGGCGTTACTACGGGCATTTCTGCTGCTGATCGGTCGCATACGATACAAACAGCGGTAGCGGTTAATGCCAGACCTGCTGACATTGTCAGCCCTGGACATGTATTCCCCTTAATTGCACAAAAGGGCGGCGTGTTAGTCAGGGCAGGGCATACTGAAGCTGGTTGTGACATTGCCAAGCTAGGCGGTCTGGAACCTGCGGCAGTAATTTGCGAAATACTCAAAGATAACGGTGAAATGGCGCGTTTGCCAGATTTACTCGAGTTTGCAGCAAAACATGACCTTAAAGTCGGCACCATCGCCGATCTGATTAAATATCGTAGCCAGACGGAGCGCCTGGTTGTGCGCGTGGCAGAGCGCGTGATTGAAACGGCTTTTGGTCAATTTAATTTGATTGCATTTCACGATTCCACTGCCAATGAAACGCATCTGGCTTTGATAAAAGGTGATGTGGTTGCCAATAAAAGCGTGTTAGTACGTGTACATGAACCTTTGTCAGTGTTTGACTTACTCGATGCTAGTAGCAAAGCTCACAGCTGGAGCTTATCTCACGCCATGCAGATGATTAGTGAGGAAGAGGCTGGCGTCATCGTAATGTTGAGACGTGACGAAAAAAACGAAGACCTTATTGATGCCATTAAATCAGCAGATCAACCCATTAGCAGTAAGCATACGCTTAAGGACTATGGAATCGGTGCGCAAATACTTCGAGATTTGGGTGTGGTAAAAATGCGCTTGATGGGTGAATCGCGCAAGATTTCAAGTATGGCTGGTTTTGGCCTGGAAGTCAGCGAGTTCATAGAGTTTTCGCCGAACGCTTTAGCGGGCGCTGCATGCGCTTGAGTGTATTGTTTGCGCTAAGTGTGCAATTAAATTGTATATGTGGCCTAAAGCACTTTTGATTTCCAGTGAATCATAAGTCCTTGTCATCACATCGAAGTAAGCACTTAGAATAGTTAGGTAAATTATGCTCGAAGAAAAAAACAAGCGTGTTATTAACATTCAGTCTGTGGCCATTACATCCAAAGCACAAGAGCGCTATCAGCAATTGGAGATAGAAGTCATTGGTTGTATTGAGCAATTGCCACTCATTAGTGTTGAAGACTGGGGAAAAATCCAGTTTATGTTGCAAAGTGAAGGTAGCTTATACAATCAGGCACAAGTTGCCAAATTTAAGGCGGTTCTGAGTGTGCTGGGACCTGCTAGAAATACCGCGGCATGGACATCCAGGGATGATCGCCTAGCTTATGATATGTACATTAGTACTTGCCGTGAGGCATTGGATTATCTGATTCGTGCTGAGAGCCTGCTAGGTCATCTTGAGGAGTCTGAGTATGCATTTATTGAGGATTTTGACCTCGATAAAGTCGCGAAACTAGAAATCTATGTGTCATGGCTAAAGCGACGCTTTGTTGAAAAATGAGCTTATCGCTAAGACTCAGCTCTGGTATACCAATGGGTGATTAGCCCGAAAACATTTACACATGATTGTCTTTTACCTGGCGTAGGCTGACATCACAATATTACCCCCACATACGATGTTTTAGCATTTCATAAGGAGTTTTCCTGCGTGAGCAGAATGCGACCTAAGGCGGTTGTAGTAGTTTTCCCATCGGGCTAATTTTTCTCGTCAATTGACGTCGCCACCATAATCCAGCATTTGATAAAACTCGCGCTTTACGTCCACTTGCATATGATGACCAGACACCTTTTTCATAACGCGTGAATTTGTTTGGTAATCCCCCCAGAAAAAGATTGCATTTATAAGTAGAATTTTCTTATGATGAATTAAGGAATTTTTACATGAAGATATCAAGATTTACCGACATTTAGAAATTGCAATGGGGAGACATTTCTGCCCCCCCATTGTTGTTTCAAGAACTTATTGTTTCAAGAACATTAGATTTTATAGTCTCCATTCTAGATCTGGATTTTCACCAGGATTGTAAGCGGTTCCCCACGCACGTTGTTCACGTTTGTAAGGTTTCTGATGTTGTGGATCCTCATCTTCAATTTCACGTGCTAGGCGGTGCCCATCGAACGTCACATCTGCGATAAGTCTTGGGGCTTCAGCATCACCAATTACAAAAACATTGCTGATGCCATTCTTTTCCCATTCATCTTTACGCGCTTTGAGCTCACGATAGAGTCCGTCTTGCGAAACGCGTGATGTAATAAGAATTACCGTGTCACATTCGTGCCATTCATGACTATCGTTTTCTTTACGCGGCAGCACACCTGCACCCTTGTATTCACGTTTATAGCCTTCTCCCCAAATGTTGAAGAGTTCTACACGACCATTTTCCACTCTTGAACAGCCTGTTTCACCGAGCACTTTAATGCCAAGTTCATGGATAAGACGCTGCATGTTTGCACCTTCCAGGGTGTAATCCATGTAAGCACCTAATGGGCTAACGCTAGCTACAGTAACTTCGTGACCGGCACGAGCGAATTTCTCGGCGATACTAGGTGCGGTGTAATAAGCATCGTAGTTGATGATCATGACGCGTTTACCGACAGCTTTTTTACCTTCATAAACCTGTTCTGGGGTAAGCACGTGCGGTAGGCTTGCATCTGCACCTGGAATCGGTTCATGTGTGCGGTGGTTGACACCAGTAGTGCTCCACTTGGCACCCGTAGCGATAATGACACGTGATGCGCCATACGCCAGAATGTCGTCAGCCGTCATTGGTTTAACACCTAAAGCCAATTGACACTGCTTGTTCTTTTTGATCAGTTTGTTGAGCTGTGTTTCACGGTAATCGCGATGGAAACTCCACTCAGCAAGGCCTGGTAGTGCTGCAACGTCATTGACGTAGCCACCAACTTTTTCTCTAGAGTCAACCAAGTGAACTGTATAGCCACGTTCCATCATGACACGTGCACATTCAGAACCAGCAGGGCCTGCACCAACGATTAGAACGTCATGATCAGATTTTGCCGGCTCAAACTTCTCTGGATGCCAGCCGCGACGATATTCCTCACCAGCCGTAGCATTTTGCGTACAGATGAACGGTACGCCACCCATTTCCCAGCGTGAAATACAAACGTTACAGCCGATACAGGTACGAATATCTTCAACACGGCCTTCATCAATCTTTTGTGGTAAGAATGGATCGGCAATAGATGGACGAGCAGCACCGATAATATCGATAATGCCTGAGTTAATTACTTGCAGCATTTTTTCAGGATCGTAATAGCGACCAACACCGACTACTGGTTTGGTTGTTGCTTGTTTAATGTGACGGATCCAGTCATTTTCATGGCCAGTTTGGTAGAAACGTGAAGGACCAGCATCCTCGCCCCATTCAGTGATGTCGCCGATATTGACGTCCCACAAGTCTAGGTAAGGTGATGCTAATTCGATAAATTTCAAACCGTCTTCGCCAATTTCTACGCCCTTACCACCGTAAAGTGTATCAACCGCACAACGTGTTACTAGCGCAATATCGTCGCCACATGCGCGACGAATTTTCTCTAATGTTTCAACCCAGAAACGGGCACGATTTGCGAAGCTACCACCATATTCATCAGTACGACGGTTGTAATACGGGTTGAGCCACTGCATAGGACCATAAGCGTGCGCACCATATACGTTGACAAGGTCGAAGCCAGTGTCACGCGCACGTAACGCAGCATCTACATATTGCTGTTGAAGTCTGTGTAACTCGTCGATATCGGCTGCATGATTATAGGTAAAGCCTGGGCAATTCGGTACGGTAGCGAAATCAGAGTTGTACTGACTTGGGCCACGTGAAATTGTGCGTGATTCTAGTCCCGGTGCATGAGGGCCACCATAAAACAGTTCGCAACCAGCCAGTGAGCCGTGGCTATGAACATGATCAACCATCGCAGACAGGTTGCGCATGTCGCCTTGGTCCCAGATACGTGCGGTGATCCGCAATGTGTCATCGCATTCTGGGTGAATCGAGCATTGCTCGGTGTTAACCGCACCCCAGCCACCTTCGGCTTTGATGCCGCGGTGGGCCATATTCATACCGGGCGAGTTGGTACCAGCACCGTTACAATGTGGTACTTGGTAGAACCTGTTACGAATGGTCTTTGAACCTATCTTAACAGGAGTAAATAAAATATCAAACCGGGGATCTCTTGCCATAGCCATGCTCTCCAAAGTGAAAAATTTCAAAGATATTGTTAAGGGTAAATTAACCCTAACACTCATTAAATGCTGGTAATGATTCTACTTTTCTTGTATGCCATGTCCATTACTACTAGTGGTTACTCCTTATGGAGTATCGGGCGTGCCGGGGTGTTGAGATGGGTTATGTTGGTGTGTGCTGAAAAGTACAAAGCGCAAGCGCAGTCTGGTGCTGATGTGCAGGATCATATCGCTTGTGCCATTTATAAAAAAAGCCACGTTAAAACGTGGCTTTTTTTATGCGCTGGGGTGTGAATCAGTCGCCGAACGGTGCCGCTACATCTTGGCCAATTCTGATGGCGAATATTTTGCGGACAGTTTCTATGGTTTTCCAGGTGATCTTAGAGCCCGCCGCAACAAAAAAGCTGTCGCCGCCTACATAGGTATTAGACGTGCCATTGGCTTCAGTCAGTATGGCTTTGCCTTCAAACATATACACTAGTTCATCTGCATTGTACGTTACTTGGTAAGTGCCAGGTGTGGCTTCCCAGTAACCAGTTAAAAACTTACCGTCAGCCGGTGCGTGCTCAATCCATGTTTTCATGGTTGGTGAGCCTTCAACGGGATTCCAGCCACCTAGGTCGGCTGTAATAGGTGCTGTGTTAGGGGTTTTAAATTTGCCAAACGAAATCATTGTCATTCAATCTCTCCTGAGGTTTCTTGGTAATAGGTTTATGTAATAAATTACTTCAAAATTAAAACTATTCATCAATAAAAACAATTTATTAGTGTTTGCAATTTACTTTAATGAAAATTCTCGTCAATACCAACTAAGGATTAGTCCTTATGTGTTAGTTGTCACGGTCTGGGGATATGTCTGTCAAAGCGTCATCGAATGGATGGCGTATTCGGCTGTTTCTAGGTTTGCTCGAGGTTAAAATAGAGCCACTTATTTACAATGGCTCAAAGACATCAAGGTTCTGCCTTATGGACTTTGAAATAGATATGTGATGCAAAATATCCAGCAGGGCTGGTTTTGATCTTTAATTTATGCAGTTTAATGACGCTGTCTACACCGACAATTTCGTTAAAACTTACTCTCCATAATTTTTAACAAATATCCATGCGCTGATCAGGCAAGCCAGACTCAAGCCGCCAATGACAAATATCGCGAGTTCGCCCGCGCCAGCATAACCCCAAAAATTATTCATGGATTGTTCCTTTTCTGGTTAAGGTAATAGCAGTCCGGTATCTACCATTCTGGATATTCCAAAGTCTGAAAGCTGATAGTTAAACATTAGTTTTAATGTTCCGTCAGTAGCTTCCAGCTTCTCATCAATCCGCCTAACTAAACCGGCAGCTGAGAGTTCATCTAAAGCAATACGTATGGATTTTTCTCTAAAATCGCCTGACTCGCCATATTCAATGAATGCATTTTTAACTAACTGATGGTCCCACATATGTGCGACCTTGCTTAATTCAGTAAGTAGAAATCCTTTTTGGTGCAGTTTCATGGCAGTACTCCAATATTGCTGTTCTTATCACTGTTATCGCGCAGTTGTGCTACAGATTCAGCGGGTTCACTGAACATGATAAAGCTGCCAAGCACTGTGAGCACTAGTCCCAGTATAAAGAACCATTCTGGCAGTTGTAAGGTAAAGGCAGCGATAAAGATCAGCGCAAATACCGCATATAAATTGCCAATAGCTTCACCACGTCCAACACCGATTAAGCTGAAACTCTTGTAAAAGGCCGTATAGCAATAGGCATGGCAGGCGGCTGCTAACACTATCCACAACATAGCCTTGCCATGAGTGACTGTACCAATAATAAGCTCTTTGATCGGCAGCTCAGTAAATGTGGCGAGTATTGGTAATATGAATATCCCCCAAAATAGTATTTCAAAGGAGAATCGACAGTGAATTCCAACATCAGGGTCAGAAACATCCATTGCTCTCCCCGCTACGGCACCTTCAGATCCCCAGCCAATGGCCGACATGATGCCGCCTAAATAGCCTAACCATGCATTGGGATTAGACGCATCCATCTCGCCGAATAGGCTAGGGCCATAAATGACCATGCCACCGAAAATGATAATGCACATGCCGATAGCGGCGCGTTTGGAGATTTTTTCCTTATACCAAAGCCTTGCAATGACTGCACCTATTACTGGGTAAAATAAAGATGAGATTGCTGCAAATACTGGCCCGATAAAGCCCATTGCCATGTAGGATCCAAAAATTGCCAATGGGCCGCCACATAAAGATGCCAGGGCATACCATTTAGATATCTTGCGGAAGCGCACCATGGTTCGGCCATAGTCTTTTAGCTTGCCAAGGACTAAGTTCCAGATAAGTAAGAATAAAAAAACTGTAATTGCGTGTATCCAAGTCATGACTGCGGTGGCTGCTAGCCTCAGAGACAGATTGTCTACAGCAATATCTACATAAGGGTGTTCAAACCATAGCGCGGTTCCCGGTACGTACCATGCCCCCCATAGAATAGCTGTCCAAAGTGCCCACATAAATCCCCAGCGTTGATTGCGTGCGTAGTGTTTGTGTAATGTTTGCTTTAGTGTCGGGTTGCTCACATTAACCTTCATCTTGTATATTAAATAAGTGTTAGTTGCCGTGATTTACAGAGCAACTCAGTGTTGACGATTCGTTACTCTTGGAGCCTGATGAATATATCAATAATTAGGTAATAGATTTGCTGGGTTGTTTAGATTTTACGCAATAGTAATTGTTAGAAACGGCATTAAAAACTATCTTGAAGTGGTAGTACCAAAGAGGTATTTTAATGATGATCGTGACATGGAAGATAATAGCGAGTAGAAATTTTCATGCTACTACTTAAAGAGTAATCCGTAGTGAGAATTGTATTCAACTAACGATTGTCATCAAAATGACTCGAATACGGGAACTTTATCGCTGACCGTATGAAAGCAGTATTGCTAGGCGGAAAATTTGATTCTATTGCTTTACCCAGTTAGGCGGTCCTAAATATAGTAACTTAGGCTGTATTGGGGCTGTATTGGGAAATTTTAAAAATTAAGGGGACTTAAATTGAGCGTAAATTCTTCAGTTGATGCCATATCAGCTGATCTTTCTGAGAATGTGGCCGTGCAAAACGCTACGTTACACAGAAAAATCGGTTGGCAGGGTGCATTTTGGGTGGCAAGTGGCGTTCCTGCACTTGTCTTGTTTTCAATCGGTGCAATTGCAGCAACGGTAGGTAAGCCGGCCTGGATGATTTGGGCTATTTCTATTACATTTGGTTTTATACAGGCCTTTACTTATGCTGAGATTGCAGGCTTGTTTCCACATAAATCGGGTGGCGCATCCGTTTATGGTTCAGTTGCATGGGTGAGATACAGTAAGTTTGTGGCACCTGTATCAGTATGGTGTAACTGGTTTGCTTGGTCTCCCGTACTAGCTATCGGGTCTGGGCTGGCAGCCGGCTATATGCTGAGTGCGCTGTTTGCGCCTGACGCAGTGATTAATACCTGGCAAATTACGCTACTTGATTTAGGCGCGATTAAAGATGGTTTGTCGCTGAGAATTAACGCTACCTTTATCGTAGGTGCCGCGGTGCTGTTGTCTGTGTTTACGATTCAGCATGGTGGTATTTTACGTTCAGCCAGAACCACGATGATTCTCGGTGTTATTGCACTGATTCCGCTGATGTTGATTGGTTTGGTGCCTTTATTAACCGGTGATATTTCACAAGCCAACTTTTTTCCACTGGCACCGTTAGCGCATGATGATGTGGGTAATGTGATTGACGGCGTGTGGGGTATTGAGGGCTGGAAACTTATGGCGGGTGGTCTGTTTATTGCGGCATGGTCGACTTATGGTTTTGAAACCGCAGTTTGTTATACACGTGAGTTCAAAAATCCGAAGACAGATACATTTAAAGCTATCTTTTACTCAGGTTTGCTTTGTATTGCGGTATTTACGCTGGTACCTATCGCTTTTCAAAGTCATTTAGGTTTGGGTCACATGGTGAGTCCAGCTGTAGTGGATGCTGCGGGGGTTGTTACTTCGCCAGCAGTTTATGATGGCATGCTGGAAGCTTCAATTTATAGCGGTATGGGTGTGGCGGCAGCATTTTCTGACATTATAGGCGGCGGTGCATTTATTGCCAACGTGATGGTCATTATGATGGTGCTTGCATTAATTTTAGCTATCATGACTTCAATGGCGGGTTCTTCACGGACACTTTATCAGGCTTCAGTGGATGGTTGGTTGCCGAAATATTTGTCTACAGTGAATACGCACGGTGCACCTACCAGTGCTATGTGGACAGATCTTTGCTTTAACTTGGTTCTGTTGATGATGTCAGATTATGTATTCATCCTTGCAGCTTCAAACATTGGTTATATTATTTTTAACTTCCTTAACCTTAATTCTGGTTGGATCCATCGTATGGATAGACCTAATTGGGATCGCCCATACAAGGCGCCTACCATACTCTTGGCTTTAGGTGCAGTGCTAGGCTTTGCTAACTTAGCAATCATGGGCTTAGGTGCAAGTATTTGGGGCGAAGGAACATTAAAAACAGGGTTGATTTTTGCAGCACTGATTATTCCAGTGTTCATTTATCGTCACTATGTTCAGGATAAAGGTAAATTTCCTGAGGCAATGTTAGAAGATATGCATATCAACACGCATGAAGACGGTGTTGCTAATCGTGCCGGTATTCTGCCCTATATAGCACTAGCCGCAGGAGTGGCGCTGGTTTGGTATATGAATAGTTTGTAGTATCTGCGAATGCCTGAGCAGTCTCAGCAGGCTAGCTTGTACTAATAAAAGCGGGAGAGGTATTTAATCCTCTCCCGCTTTTTTGTGTCTTTTTGATACGTTTTCATGAATAACACTTTAGTAGTAAGCCATGAGGGTAATTGTTTGAACAGGACATCCACATGAAAATAACACATCAGCAAAACTCATCAACATGACCCACCAACATAACTGGAGAGAAAAATGGCACGCGATCCAAAACACGATATTTTGTTTGAACCAATTCAAATTGGCCCTAAGACTTTACGTAACCGCTTCTATCAAGTACCGCATTGTATTGGTGCTGGTTCTGATAAGCCTGGTTTTCAGGCGGCACACCGCTCAATGAAGGCGGAGGGTGGTTGGGCTGCAATGAACACAGAGTACTGTTCAATTAACCCTGAGTCAGATGATACGCATCGTTTATCTGCACGTATCTGGGATGAAGGCGATGTGCGTAATTTACGCGCAATGACGGAGGAAGTGCATAAGTATGGTGCACTGGCAGGCGTTGAACTTTGGTACGGTGGTGCGCATGCGCCGAACATGGAGTCACGTGCTACAGCGCGCGGACCAAGCCAGTATGCCTCAGAGTTTGAAACACTGAGCTATTGTAAAGAAATGGATTTAAGTGATATTGCACAGGTGCAGCAATATTATGTAGACGCTGCTAAACGCTCGCGTGATGCAGGTTTTGATATTATCTATGTGTACGGCGCTCACTCTTACTTGCCGCTACAGTTCCTGAACCCTTACTACAATAAGCGTACTGACAAGTACGGTGGTTCATTAGAGAATCGTGCACGTTTCTGGTTAGAAACATTGGAAAAAGTAAAGCACGCGGTAGGTTCAGAATGTGCAATTGCTACGCGTTTTGCAGTAGATACCGTGTCTGGTCCAAATCAAATTGAGGTTGAAGTCGATGGTATGAAGTTCATCGAGTTGGCTGATCCATTGTTAGATTTGTGGGATGTGGATGTCGGTGACATTGCTGAATGGGGTGAGGATGCAGGTCCGTCACGTTTTTACCAACAAGGACACCAAGTGCCTTGGACCAAGTTTGTAAAACAAGTGTCAAAAAAACCGGTGTTGGGTGTAGGTCGTTTTGTTGACCCTGAAAAAATGACGGAAATCGTCACTAAAGGCTATGCCGATATTATTGGCTGCGCACGCCCTTCAATTGCCGATCCGTTCTTGCCGCAAAAAATCGAACAAGGTCGTTACGACGATGTGCGTGTTTGTATCGGTTGTAACGTGTGTATCTCACGCTGGGAAATTGGTGGTCCACCGATGATTTGTACGCAAAATGCGACGGCAGGTGAAGAGTACCGTCGTGGCTGGCATCCAGAGAAATTCCGCAAAACCAAGTCTAAAGATTCAGTGTTGGTTGTTGGTGCGGGTCCATCTGGTGCCGAGGCGGCACGCGTGTTAATGGAAAGCGGCTATACCGTGCATCTGTATGACAAAGCGGAAAAAATTGGCGGCCATATCAATACGGTAGCAACCTTGCCAGGATTGGGTGAGTGGAGTTATCACCGTGATTACCGTGAAACGCAAATCACTAAACTGGTCAAGAAAAACAAGGAAAGTCAGGTTGCACTTGGTCAAAAACCAATAACAGCTGATGAAGTGCTGCAATACGGTGCTGACAAGGTAATTATCGCTACAGGCTCATCTTGGAATACTGATGGTACTAACTGCTTAACGCATGAACCAATTCCAGGTGCAGATGCTTCCTTGCCAGATCAACTAACACCAGAACAAGTGTTCGAAGGCAAAAAGAAAATCGGTAAACGCGTTGTTATTTTAAATGCAGATACTTATTTCATGGCGCCTAGTTTGGCTGAGAAATTGGCTGCAGATGGTCATGAAGTGACGGTGGTTTCCGGTGTGCATCTGGCTAACTATATGCACTTTACGCTTGAGTATCCAAACATGATGCGCCGTTTGCATGAACTGCATGTTGAGGAACTGGGAGATCATTTCTGTTCAAGAATTGAAGCTGGTCGTCTTGAAATCTACAACGTCTGGGGTGATGGTTCAAAACGTACCTATCGCGGCCCTGGTGTTTCACCACGTGATGCCAACACAACGCATCGCTGGCTTGAGTTCGATTCATTGATTCTTGTGACAGGTCGTCATTCAGAAAACAAACTATGGAATGAGCTTAAAGCGCGCGAATCTGAGTGGGCTGCAAACGACATCAAAGGTATGTACTTGATTGGTGATGCAGAAGCGCCGCGTTTAATTGCTGATGCAACTTTCACAGGTCACCGTGTGGCACGTGAAATTGAAGAGGCTAATCCGCAGATCGCTATTCCATACAAACGCGAAGTGTCTGTATGGGGTGCACCGCACATGCCAGGCGGTGAATTTAAGATTGAGTACAAGGTTTAGTTAGTTTGAAAATGATCGCCACAAAATTACGTGGCGATCATTTAAAGCTTGATAGTTATTGATGACGTCTATGCAGATTGAAGTGGTGCAGTCTCTATGGAAAAGCGTTCTGCCATTGCGTGATGACGTAGCCCACTTATTTTACAGGCGATTATTCGAAATTGAGCCTGAGTTGAGTGTGTTGTTTAAGGGCGATATGCAGGACAGTGTCAAAAAAATAATATTGACGCTTGACCTTGCAATCCTGAATTTAGGGCAGTTGGAGAAGGTGATGCCGGTATTACAAGAGATGTCTAACCGTTATGTTCAATGTGGTATGAAAGTGGATAGCAATGTTGTACGGAATACTTTGCTAGCAACGCTTGAGCAATGTTTGGGTGAGGCATTTACGGTGAGTCTGCGCAACGATTGGATCCAATCCTATGACTTGTTGCTTGGTGTAATGAAAGATGCTGTAACAGAAAAAGTTACTTATGGCTTTACGGATTAATTTAGCTTCATCACTACTAAAGTGATGCCTACTTAAACGATAAGTCTGTACTTAAAGATTTAAATATAACTTAAATAAACAGCGAGCGACGCAAATGAATAATCCTAGTGAAATTACCAGAGTCTTGTTTGAAAACTTTCAGCCACAAACAATACACTTATTCTACGTAATTGGTTATGCAGCGATTGCGACTTTTATGTATGGTGTTTATGTCCAAATACGTAAGTACCGTCGTGGTAAACCCGATGTTTCATGGGGCGAGTTTTGCCAGCGTTTTGTGGACATGGTTAAAACGATGGCAACTCACCGCACGCTGGTGCGCCGAGATAAAAGTGCCGGTCGTGCACATGGCCTTATTTTCTTTGGCTTCGTGCTCCTGTTCATCGGCACGTCTATCATCACTTTAGAATACGATATTCTGGAGCCACTCTTTGGTGTTAAGTTCTGGTACGGTAATTTTTATCTACTATTCTCGCTGGTATTGGATTTGGCTGGTGCGGGTTTGATTATTGGTCTAATTTACATGATGTACCGCCGTAAATGGCTGCACCTGCCTAAACTGGATTACAAAAGGGTTGATAGGCAAGAGGGTGACCCTGACTTCGACCGTAGTCAATATCGTCGCGAAGACTGGGCATTTTTGTGGTCTTTCATACTGATCGGTATCACAGGCTTTATTTTAGAAGCGACACGTCTAGTATGGCTTAGTGGTCGTCCAACGGTGTGGGATTACCGTATGTGGTCGCCAGTGGGTGCTTTGTTGGCCCACGCCATGCAGGCTGTAGGGTTGACCGCAGAAGGCGCTGGTTCGCTACGCCCTAGTTTGTGGTGGTTTCATGGCTTAATTTCACTGACATTTATCGCCTTTATTCCATACTCAAAAATTAAACATATCTTCACTGCGGCTGCATCACTGATGTTTAAGGATCCGCTTGCCGGCAAAAGATTACCTAGAGTACCTGATGACCAAAAAACCGCAGGATATAAACTCATTACAGATTTAACCTGGAAGAACTTGCTACATCTTGATGCATGTACCAAGTGTGGTCGTTGTCAGGAAGCTTGTCCGGCAAATGCTGTTGGTGCCCCATTGTCGCCTAGAGATGTGATTCTTTCACTTCGCGAATTTGCCAACCATGCCTTGAGTGCCAAGGAGCTGCCTAAGGAAGCTGAGCTGGATATTCATGGTAAAGATATTGGTCAAGTGTTCATGGAAACATTGTGGTCTTGCCGTACTTGTCTGGCTTGTGTCGAGATATGCCCGGTAGCAGTTGAGCATGTGCCTATTATTGTACAAATGCGCCGCAATCTGGTCGAGGCAGGCGAAATGGAGCCTTTGCTAGAAAAAACACTGCAAACTATTCATAAAACTGGCAATTCATTCGGTGAATCTAAACGCAAAAGAGCGAATTGGACTAAAGAGCTGCCCTTTGAAATTAAGGATGCCCGCAAGGAGCCTGTGGATGTGTTGTGGTTTGTTGGAGACTACGCATCGTTTGATCCGCGTAATCAGAAGGTAACCCAGTCATTTGCACGATTGTTGCATCATGCAGGCGTGAATTTCGGCCTGTTGTTTGAAGCAGAACTCAATGCTGGTAATGACGTGCGTCGAGTCGGTGAGGAGGGGCTTTACGAGCTGTTGGCATCGTCTAATATCGGTACGATTCAATCTTGCGACTTTAAGTCTATCGTGACGACGGATCCACATTCCTTTAATACGATACGTAATGAATACCCGGACTTTGGCGGAACATTTGAGATTAATCACTACACGACCATGGTCAAGCAGTTAATAGAGAGTGGTCAGATCAAGCTCAAGAAGAAACTGGATTATCGCGTTACTTTTCATGATCCATGCCATTTAGGTCGATATAACAAAGGTTTTGATGCACCACGTGATGTACTGAAATTACTTGGTTGTGAATTGGTTGAAATGGCACGTAATCGTGACAATTCGTTCTGTTGCGGTGCAGGTGGCGGTCGTATCTGGATACCTGATCCAGTAGGTATTGAGAAGCCATCGGCAAATCGTATGAAAGAGGCTGGTGTCATTGAAGGCTTGCAAGTGTTCGTGGTTTCTTGCCCTAAAGATCTGACCATGTTTGAAGATGCACTTAAGACTTCAGGATTTGAAGGTCAGTTTGTAGTCAAGGAGCTGATTGAGCTTATTGATGAATGCATTGAATACGAGGCTTGGGAAGACATCCCGCAGGCGGTTTGATAATGAATATCCCCGACAATGTAGTCGATTTAGTGAAGCTGGCGATAGTAGCCGGGGATGTTTACAGTGCTGCAGCTGTTTATGAAGTAGCGACAGGGCTCGATAAAAAGCAGTTAGAAACGCGCTTGTTTGGTAAACGGCGTGATGCACTGCTACTGGCGAGATGGGAACACACGCCAACATCTGTGTTGCAGGCGCTTGCTAATAACACGGCTAATAATATGGATAGTGCAGTGGTGGTGCGTTTGGATAAAAACCCTAATACTCCGTCTCATGCTTTGTCTAAGCTTTATGCAGATGGTGATAAAGGAGGTAAAGCAAGTTTAAGTTTGTCCGTGTTGATTGCACAGCATCGGCACACCCCGCTGAGTGTTTTGGAAAGCATTGCGAAATTTGATGATGATATGGAAAGTCTATTGGCTGTCAGCAAGAATCCGGTAGCAAATGCTGATGTACTCAGCATATTAATGGCGCGCATGGTTACTAGTCATAAATATGATTTGTTAAAAAAGAATGTAGCAGCTAACCCATCTGCGACCAGTGATTTACTTGAACAGATTTATTTTGATAGTGATGCATATACGCGTGCTGCAGTAATTGGTCATGTGAATTGCCCGCAGTCTTTGATTGTGCATGCTGTGAACGATGATGATGTGCTGGTAATGCGGCAGTTAGCGGCAGATAGCCGTGTCAGTGAAGTTGTTTTGGCTAGGCTGGCGGTAAGCAAAGATCATGCAGTGAGAGTCAGTGTCGCGGCAAATTTGGCAGTATCTAAAGTGCTGATCAGGCAGCTGATACATGATGATAGTGACGCGGTTAGGCGTGCAGTAGCGGCAAGATTGGATTTAACGGCCGCAAATGTTAAGTGCTTAATGAGTGATAGTGATCATTGGGTAAGGTTGTGGTTGGCGCGTAATCTGACAGTTTCGCGCAAGGTGTTGGAAAGGCTTGCGGTAGACCATCATGCTGATGTAAGGCGTGCGGTGGCCAGAAATCCAAGTTGCCCAATTGGTTTACTTAAAGTGTTGGCGAAAGATGAAATAGCCTGGGTACGTTCTGCTGTTGCTTATCAGCACAAATCACCTACGGCATTGATGCTTGCGCTGGCAGAAGAGTCGGATATTGATGTGCTGAGTGGGGTGGCAAGCAACCCGCATACGCCACAACGTGTTTTACAAAGGTTAACTACCTCGACAGAGGCTGATGTAAGAAGAGGTGTGATTTTGAATCACAAGGCAGCACGTAACACTTTATTGCCTTTACTTGAAGATCCGTATTATCTGCATCGATTGATGTTGGTGGCTAGCACCAAGTTGAAAGATGAAGATAAATGGCATTTACACGAGGACCCTGACTTTCAGGTCAGGTTTGTAGTTTTTAGATGGTTTCTTAACAGGTTAAACAAAGTAATTGTGCAGCAAATGGTAAGTCATTAGGAGAACGAAAAAATGAAGATATTGGTCGCAGTAAAGCAAGTGGCAGCATTAGATGAGGATTTTGAAATCCGCGCTGATGGTAAGGATGTTGAGGAAGATTTTTTGCTATATGACCTTAATGAGTGGGATGATTTTTCCCTCGAAGAGGCCATGAAAATCAAAGAATCCAGCGATGTGGAGGTTGAAGTGGTTGTAGTTTCCATCGGTCCGGATCGTGTAGACGAAAGTCTGCGCAAGTGTCTGGCTAAGGGCGCGGATCGTGCAATCAGGGTTTGGGATGACAGCATTGAAGGTTCTGATGCCATTGTCATTGGTCGAATTTTAGCGGAAGTTGTAAAAAAAGAAGCGCCAGATTTGGTGTTTGCCGGTGTGCAGTCTTCTGATCAGGCGTATGCATCAACAGGTATTTCTACAGCAGCCTATCTAAAATGGCCACATGCTGCAGTCGTGGCTGATTTTCAGTATAAGGTAGGTGACGGTAAAGCTGTTATTCGCCGCGAACTGGAAGGTGGCGTATTGCAGGAGGTTGAAATTACTTGCCCAGCTGTGCTGACCATACAATTAGGTATTAACAAACCTAGGTACGCATCATTACGTGGTATCAAACAGGCCGCAGCTAAACCAATTGAAGAAATTTCTTTAGCGGATGTAGGATTGAGTGCCGCTGATGCAGGTGCCGGTAGTTCAACATCACGCGTCCGTCGCATGTATATCCCGGCTAAGGGACGCGCGGAGATGATTGAAGGTACGATAGCCGAACAAGCCGCGAAGTTAATCCAAATTATCAATGAATTTAAAGGAGTATAAAGATGAGTACAATTTTGGTAATTGCGGAACATCGCCGCAATGAGTTGCGCCCTGTTACCCTAGAACTTATCTCTGCGGCGCAAGGGCTAAAGAAATCAGCTGACGACAAAGTGGTGGTGGCGGTCATTGGTAGTCAGGCTGACAGCTATGTGCCTGCTTTATCCGTGAACGGTGTGGATGAAGTTGTGGTGGTTAAGTCATCATCGGTGGATTTTGATCCTGATATTTTTGAAGCTGCGGTTTCAGCATTAATTGAATCAAAAAAATCAGCGGTAGTGCTTTTGCCACATACTGTTGATTCACTTGGTTATGCAGCAACGCTTGCGAGTAAGTCAAACCTTGGCTTTGCAACCGATGTATTTATTGCAGAATATCAAGGTGATGAGTTAGTCGCTACCCGTGGTGGCTATAATCAAAAGGTGAATGTAGAAGTCGATTTCCCAGGTAAAGATACTGTGGTAATGACCATGCGTGCCAGCGTATTTAAGCCGTTAGAAGGTACTGGCAGTCCGGTCGTGACTAACTTGGATGTTTCTTCAGTGCAATCACGCAGTCAAAATAAAGACTTTATCGAACTTGGTGGTGGTAACGATATCGACATTACAACCGTTGATTTCATTATGTCAATCGGACGTGGTATTGGTGAAGAGACCAATGTTGAGCAGTTCCGCGAACTGGCAGAAACAGCAGGCGCCACATTGTGTTGTTCACGTCCAATCGCAGATGCGGGCTGGCTGCCAAAATCAAGGCAGGTTGGGCAATCTGGTAAGGTCGTGGGTTCATGCAAACTCTACGTAGCCTTAGGGATTTCTGGCTCTATCCAGCATATGGCAGGTATGAAGCATGTACCAACTATTGTGGCTATTAATACGGATCCAAGTGCCTCCATATTTACTATCGCTAAATACGGCATTGTTGGTGATATATTTGAATTTGAAGAAGAGTTAAATAGTCAGTTGGCTGCATAAAACTACGCAATATAAACGTACGTGATGTAAGAATTCAGTAGGCAATATTTAATAATGGTGCAGGGTAAATATTCATATCCTGCACTGTTTTTAATCTCCCCAGTTTTTAAATTTGTCTTTGGTACTACCTTAGTAGTACATCTTCATGGGAATTTTCAACATATTCCTGTTCCTATACTGTATGAGTAATGACTTATTAATCACTCTGACGTAGGGCTTGGCAAAATTATGCGCAACTCAATTCTTAATGGCAGGCATATTGCACTTGGTTCCAAGCTGGATGGCGATACTTGGAATGATATGCCAGTGCCTTGGGCCTACAGTACTTGTGCTAATGATGAAGTTGTTTCTATACGTACTCATGCTGGTTTATTTGATGTTTCCGCACTTAATCTTGTCGATGTGGCAGGGGTTGATGCTGAGCGTGTGCTCAATACCTTGGTTGCAAAAGACATCACCAGACTCAAGGTAGGCACTGCCATCATTGCTGCAGAGCTAAATGAAGCCGGTGCTTTATGTGACGATATTATGATTATTCGCGTAGCTACGGATGTTTTTAAGGTTTCACATGGCAGTGGCAAAACCTTGAACAATTTACAGGCATTGGCAGCAGGTAAAAATATCAAGATTGAGCGAGATACCGATACACACGTAGTTTCGCTACAGGGACCAAAAGCGCTGGAGATTTTAGCGCCACATGTGGCTGTTAAATTGGCAGGTTTACCCTACTTTAATTTTGTGAAAACCACTTTATTTGGTATTGATGTGACCATTGGACGCGGTGGGTATGCTGGCGAACGTGGCTACGAAGTATATGGCGCTTCTAAAGACATGGTGACGTTGTGGGACAAACTTCTTGAAGTTGGTAAGCCACTTGGCGCAATCGCGGCTTCATGGAACTGTCTTGAGTTAACCCGTGTTGAAGCTGCGTTGCAGTTTTTCCCGTTCGAAATGCCTGAGGGCGACACTACACCTTGGGAAGCCGGGTTGGGTTGGGCTGTGGATGTTGATAAAGAAGCCGATTATACAGGCAAGGCAGCAGTACTGAAGTCGCGCGGTTACGAGCGAGTTAAGCATATTGGGCTGGTTTGTAATAGTGATGTTGCTGTTGAAACCGGTGCAAAAATCATGAAAGATGGTGTTGAGGTTGGTGTGATTACGAGTAGTAGTTATAGCCGTTATTTAATGCGTTCATTGGCATTGGCGCATATCAAGCCAGAATATACCAATATTGGCACCGGCGTTGAAGTGGTAGGTAGCTTGAGTACTTGCAAAGCCAGAGTTGCACAAACGCCATTTTATGACCCGATGCGCTTACGCTCACATCCTGAAAAATTTAAAGGTCAATGAAAATAAAGATCAATGTACGCTGGGCTAAACGTCTGTACTGCATACAAAAACTATGCATTCTGATTTGATTGAATATAAGGGGATGACTAAATTTCATCCATTGATGGTTAATTGGCTTGCCAAATTTGATGATGGTGCCGTTTTAGATGTTTGCACTCAATCTGAATAAAAGTAGTATCAATTTCATTCAGTTAGACATTGTTGCGTATGGGGAGTTAATTATTGTGTTGCAGTTATTTAATATGAAGAATTTGTAATTAATTTTAATCAACTAAAGGGGTTTACATGAAAAATTTAATCAAGCCAGTTTTGCTGGCCAGTTTAGTAGCTACAGCATTTAGTGCACAGGCAGCGGATGATGCAGCTGTTGCGGCAGCTGCACCAGTTTCACCGCATACGGTTACAGCAAACATTGGTCTATTTACTGACTACACGTTCCGCGGAATTTCGTATTCAAAAGAAAATGGTGCAGTGCAAGGCGGTTTTGACTACGCACATAGCAGTGGTCTTTATGCTGGTGTTTGGGCAACTAATGTGGATAAAAATGCCTTATATACCAATACTGTAGAACTAGATATTTATGGTGGCTATGCCAGTTCTTTTGGTGATACTGGCATAGGCTATAACGTTGGGTTCTTGCAGTTCTTTTATCCAGATGCAGAAAGAGCTGGTAGTACTCCAGGCGTTAAAGGTGTAGGTGGTTCTCCTAATACAACAGAGTTAAATGCGGCTTTAAGCTATAAGTACTTCACACTAAAACATTCAGTTGCAGTTACTAACTTCTTTGGTGTTAACAATAGATTAGGTGGAAACGGTAACTCACGTGGCACTGGTTATACAGAGCTCAATGTTGCTTACAAACTGCCTGTCGCTGATCTTAATTTAGCGCTTCATGTAGGTTATCAAAATGTACATAACTACTCAGTTGCAGATTACACGGACTGGTTAGTTGGTGTAAATAAAGACTTTTCAATTGCGGGTAGTACTGGTTGGAATGCAGGTTTGAACTACACGACAACAAATGCTGATGATGCTTGGTATGTTGATGCAAAGGGCTGGGAAACAGGTGATGATCGCGTAATCGGTTACATCAAACGTACGTTCTAATATTGATAGAATAAATCTATTTAGATCGTTATTGATGACAAATAGGACGCTTTAAGCGTCCTATTTATTTTGTGTAGGTAGGCTTTGATGAGCGTTACCTAGTACTGATGAGGATGCTAATGCAAGATGACATTGTACTTTTGGTCTGGGATTTCAGTAATAAACCCTTCCAAAGCCAAGATTTCGCCAGTACTGGAAAAAATGCAACGTCCATGTTCTTGTACCAGTTTAGTTTCACCTTTACGCGTAACGATTCGGTAGATGACTTTAAACTCGTCGCCGCTCATGATTTGACTGTTAACAGAATCCCATACAGCTGATCTATCTTCAGGATGGATGATCTGGATATACGATAGTTCTTGATTCGGAATAAACTCTGAAGCATCGTAGCCGGTGACATCAATACAACCATCACTTACAGACTCGAAGGTCCAGGAGCGGTCATTCCTGCAGCGGTAGACCATACCGGGGATGTTTCTTAATAGAGAGTCCGCAGCGCGTCGATTGGAAATGCGGGTTGCTTCAGCTTCCTTGTTTGATTTTATGTCGGTGATGGTACCGATAATGCTGGTTCTTTCGCCAGTTGAGGGGGATGTTTTTTTTGCGCGTAGCAAGACCCAGTTGGAGTCGCCTCTCACTGAAAGTAAGCGAGCTTCAATGATACAGTTGTCCCTTTTACCTTGAGTGAGAGAGTCAATTTTAGCCTCAAGCATGGGCTTGTCTTCCGGATGAAAAAAATCGACCAGAAGCTTATTTTGGCAATCTTGAATTTTGTATTCGAGCATATTTTCCCATGAGGTGTTGAGGAAAATGATTTCACCTTCAGCATTTAGCTGGAATACGACATCTTCGAGTCTGTCGATAATGGCGTGATAGTTGTATTGTGCTCCGTAATCATTGCTGAGTGGATTTACTGAAGAAATTGATGTGAATTGAAATAACGAAAGGTTATCTTTACTGCTTTTACGCATATGCGTGATGCTGGAGTTACATGGTATGCAAGTACCATCTACACTTATCAAACGAATTTTAGTGGGTTCATTTCTTATTTTTCCTGTAGCTGCTTCTACGCTTAGCTCAGTAAAACTCAGATGATCAGCAGGATGTATAAGATTGGTGAACGGCATGCCGATCACTTGATCTGTCATGCCAGACATTCCCAGTATCTGCAGAAAAGAGGTATTGATAAATTTCACTGTATACCCGTCAAGAATGGCGGCAGGTGAAGATAATGTGTTGCACACATCTTGACCCCAAGCTTCAGCTTTAGCATTATCGCGACGAGGGCGAAATTTAGATGTAAGCATCGGTTGGATGGCGATCACAATGGCTGCTGAAAATATAGCAACGGCAGTTGTTACAAGCATGACTACATGCAATAAAAAAGGCCCGTGAATGTTGTACCATGTACCAAGTACTAACAAAAAAATAATACTGATGATTAGTGTCGAAAAAATGAATATACTCATTAAGATACCTGAATGTCGAAACCTGATTAGAACAATATAACAGTATAAAAAGAACTAGAGAGATTATGCAGAAAATTTTGAATATTTTTAATGCATTACGAAATTTCATTACAAGACACAAGCTGTATGCAAACCTGCATGCTTTAGTGGTTTCTATGGTGTTATCCGTTATATTGATGCAGGCTGGCTCACTTTTTCTATATGACTATATTCCTGATGATATTTCTGTTATACATCAAGCCTATAAAGATCAAACAGAATGGAAACTTGCAGTTTTTAAGTTGGAAAGTAATGCCAATGAAAGTGATGTTTTTAATCATTTAAACGAGGTTATGAACAGCTTAGATGGCGCTACTTTCTTTTGGGCTAAAAATCAACAAGACTCTGGGCTGGCAAATGCATATAAAAAATTAGATGCTTCACATCAGCGCTTCAGTCAAGCAAGAGTATACGGTGAGTCTAGAGCAGATATGATCGAGAGAGGTCGCGAAGTGGTTAGCGCCTATGAGGAGTTTGTTAACGTTGCTGAAAAAGATATCGAGATTAAATTATCTTTAGTTTCCCTGCTTCAGCTTATATGTTTATTTCTTGTATTCTGTATTGCGGCTAGCATCATGTTGGCTTCATGGAGCATTCTGATAAATCGGCTTACAAAAATTGTCGCTATCATGCCAAATGATTTGAATTCAGGTGGAAATGCCGATCAATATCAGGATGAGTTTGATATTCTGGAAAAGTTGGTTGCTGAAATGTCCGCAAGGCTTGAGGCTCTTGAGGTTGAAACTAAATGGACAAATAAATCCAGTGCCGAGAAAGTAAGGAAAATGATTCTTTCTCAGGCCTTTCTGTTTAAACTGACTAAATTAATTGGTGCTTCAGGTTTAAGTGAAACGACCTTGAAGAAAACTCTTTATTCGCTTGAACGCGCTTTAAGTGCAAGCAATGTTGCATTAGTTTTTAGCGAGAAAGGTTCGTGGATAACTGCACAACGTGCATTGTATTCTAGTTATTGGCCTCTGTCTTTTGATGAAAGTATGTTTGACGAGAGCTTGAATTCTCTTTCGGTAAAGCACACTACAAAATTAGTGCAAGGACAATGTGTACAATGTGTCACGATGCCGTTGTCGAGCTCTAACGGATGGCTGGGAATTTTATTGCTGGAAACAGAGGCAAACCGCTATTTTGAAGATACAGAATTGCAACTCCTTGAAGTTACTGCACAATTGCTAGCGCTATCAATGGGCTTAGAGGCAAAAGAGCAGGAAAGTCGAAGGATAGCGTTACTTGAGGAGAGGGCCGTCATTGCCAGAGAGTTACATGACTCTTTGGCGCAGTCTCTGTCTTATATGAAGTTTCAATTGGCGCGTTTGCAAACGAATTTCGGAGCAGTGTTAATTGAGTCTGGTGCAGACACTATTGTTAACGATATGCGCGAGGGTTTAGATAACGCCTATCGTGAGTTACGAGAATTGCTCACCACATTTAGGGTGCAGATGGATGTGCGAGGGCTTGATCATGTGCTTAAAGAAGCGATTGAAGAGTTTTCGCAAAGATCCAGCTTGAGTATTGCGCTTGATAACCGTTTACAGGAATGTAGGCTAAGTGTTAATGAAGAATTTCATCTTTTACACATCATACGTGAGGCATTGTCGAATATTGTGCGGCATTCAGGTGCAAAAAAAGTGACTATTGCGCTAATTTTGCAGTCGACAGGGGACGTAATCGTTACAGTGGATGATGACGGAGTAGGGGTTACTTTTGACAAAAATAAACCACACCATTATGGTCTTGCTATCATGACAGAGCGCGCCAGTTGTTTAGAAGGCACCATTGAGATACTGCCGAGACGTCGCGGTGGAACACGTATCAGGTTGTTATTTCACCCAAAGTAAATTTTTATTAAAAATTCAGTAAAAGTAATTATTAGAATGTTGGAGAGCATCATGCAAAAGCCCACTACCGTAATCGTTATTGATGACCATGCATTATTCCGCAGAGGTGTCAGTCAAATGATATCTTCTGATCCTGATTTTTTAGTTGTAGGTGAAGCTGCTTCTGGGGCAGATGGGCTATTGTTGGTGAAGCAGTTGGTACCGGATATTGTTTTGATTGACTTGAATATGAAGGGTATGAATGGCATAGAAACACTTACGCTTATAAAGGATGAAAAATTAGATTCACGTTGTATTGTCTTAACTGTCTCAGACGCAGAGTCTGACTTGCTTGAAGCGTTACGCGCAGGAGCTGATGGCTATTTACTTAAGGATATGGAGCCTGAAGATCTATGTGAGAGCCTAAAAAGAACGATGACTGGTGTTACGGTTTTGCATGAAAGTCTGACTGAAATTCTTAAAAATGCGCTTATTCATCCGACGCTCAGTAGAAGCGAGGAAGAAATATCACTCACCGAACGTGAACGAGAAATATTAGAGTGTCTGGCAAATGGTCTTAATAATAAAACAATAGCTCGCAATTTGGGTATTAGCGATACTACCGTAAAAGTGCATATTAAACACTTGCTCAGCAAACTGAAGTTAACCAGCCGGCTAGAAGCGGCGGTGTGGGCACATAGAAAGAAATAGGGTTTAAGCTTATGACCACCCAAGCATTAGCAATGTTGAGATTGCCGATTGAATAAAACTGAGCAGATAGCAAACATCCGGTTACAGCGCCAGCAATACAATGAGGCTATTTTGAATCGTAATGTAGATGCGATTTGTGCATTCCTTACCGCCGATTATCACGTTGTAACAAGCGCAGGAACTCAATCTCACGGTGTGGAGGAGCAGCGCAGGCGTTGGACTGCAAGATTCCAGGCAGATCCAGTTGTGCTGTACCGTAGACGCACTAAAGAATTACGCTTAAATAAATTTTTAGATGCAGCAGAAGAGCTGGGAAACTGGGCAGGAAAATTTACTCTAAACACCAAAATAATCTTAATTGCTGGTGTTTATTCAGCACAATGGCAAAGGCAGTCGAATGGGCTTTGGTTAATCAAATCGGAGATTTTTACTTCGCAGCGGTCTATAAGTAATCATCTGGCCTGACTCGCGGTGAGGGTACCTATTGGATCTCTCATGGCTTTTTTGTATTACGGAATGGTTTTCTTGCAGTGGCTACTGATGCAGGAGTGTTCGGTTGTTCGGTGATTCCGCATGAGTTTACTAACGCGTCTCAATTACCCTTGGGGTAATCGCCACTCAGCACAAACACCGACCAGCAACAAATCTCTTGCTTTAACTGCAACAGAGGAATTGGCGATGGCGACTTCATGTTTATATTTCCAGCACCAAACATTAGAAAAGGGTAATTTTTATGCTGCGCGGGGGAATGCTTACCCTAGCCCCCCAAAGTTCCCAGATAATAAAAAAGGGTTGGAAGCAATCTGCCACTATCCGATATAGGGTGCGCCCGGAGCGATTCGAACGCCCGACCCCTTGGTTCGTAGTTTAGTTGGTGATTTCTTCTTACCCATTATCTTATTGGCGCCGTTCTATAAACAAAGAGTTACCCATTATTTTCTTAGCCTGTTTTTTAGCAATTGCCGCAGCACTGGATACATCATGTGCGGAATTAAAGTGGTTGGAATTGGCAACTACAGCGCCGATTGAAATGCTCATGAGCGGCTGAAAGGTGCGGTTACCTTGACGGTCTTCAACCTCCATCCCACCGCAGTTACGTTCTTCCTCACTGTAAAACCATTTTGCAGCCTCTGCAAATCGCTCAAGAATTGCATTGCAGCGCTGTTGCCAATCTTGACTTTGAAATAAGACAATAAAATCATCGCCACCGATATGACCAATAAAATCAATCTCTTCGGCACATTTTTCTTTAAGTAATGTGCCTAATAACTGAATGGCATCATCTCCTTTTTTGTAGCCGTGAATATCGTTAAACGGTTTAAAGAAATCTAAATCAAAGTAACACGTCACAAAAGGGGATTTTGCTTGCAAAAGACCATCAATATGTTCATTGATAGGTACGTTGCCGGGAAGCAAAGTAAGCGGGTTGGCATAACGTGCTGCACTTAATTGCATTTGAGTGAATAAGCGTAACAGGTCATGCCCGCTACCCATGCCAACATAGAGGCCATTTTCTGTGACGATAAAACCCAGTGAAAGGCAATGCGGATCACTTTGCAACATGAGGTCGCTTAGATCATGCAAGCTAGCAGTTTTTTCTACAATGACCGGCCTATTATCCATAATCATGTCACAGGAACTTCTGCCATGCAGTTCGCGGTAATACTGCTTTGAAAATTGGCTTGTAATATGGTGACGGCTGATAATGCCAACAGGAGCCCCGTTTTTAACCACGGGGATTGCATTGATTTCCGGCTGAGACTCAAAATAATGCAGCACGACATCGTTAGAGAAATCAGGCGAGACGTGCGGCATTTGCTTCACCAAACTTTCTACCGTGATACGCTGGTTGGGAGCATGGATATTACGTACGCTGTGGGTGACGAGGGCTTGTTTTATCTGTGGCGGTACTTGGTTAACAGGTTGACTTTGTGGTCGGGTGATATGATAACCCTGACCAAAAGCGATGCCTACATCTCGAATGGTGATTAATTCCTCTTCACTTTCTATGCCTTCCGCAATGATGCGAGCGCCCGATTTTTTGGCAATTTCTTGAATAGAACGTACAAATTGCAGTTTTAACGGGTCGTGATTGATGCCCTGAATAAAGTGCTGATCAATTTTTACATAATCAGGGCGCAGCTCCGACCACATGCGCAGTCCAGAAAAACCCTCGCCTAAGTCGTCAATCGCAATCTCAAAGCCCATGGCTCGATAATAGTGTGCGGCATCGCGTAATAATGCGTAGTCTGTGGTCGCCGCATTTTCTGTAAGTTCAATCACCACTTGTCGCGGGCTAAGGCCTATCTCTTCAATATATTTGAGCGTTTCACCCACTCTGGAGTCTTTGCCCATTAGAACATCTGGGCTGATGTTAAGGAATATTTTGCCAGACCCTGCAAGGTTAAAGAATGACTGTAGCACTTCGCGCCGTGCCAAATACTCCAGCTCAGTCACCATGCCATAATTTCTGGCGGTATTAAATAGCTTCATGGGTGAGTGTAAGGGGCTGTCTGCTGGCCCTCGAATAAGACCTTCGTGACCGATTACCTCAGCGGTTTTCATATCGATGATGGGTTGAAAAACAGCATTTAATCGCTTGCTATCAATAATGTCACGCAGTTTGCTCGCGATGTCATCAGCAATAATTTCTTGCGGTTTTTCTTTGCTAAAAATAGAGACAGGTGCATTCATGGCTTAAGTCACTTTGTTAATTTGAGATGACACTAACAAGTAAATGTGACAAAAATGTGAAACATAATCATTTAAATAGGGCGTATAGATAGCTGCGTCAAATAATGCTAGGTAACTTAGTTTTTAAATTTTTTTGTTGTGTGAATACAACACTATTGCCATTTGTTTTTATTAACTGGTTATCTGTCATCAAATTGTCACACAAAAATCACAAAATCCGTCTTGTTGGAAAACGCAATAAAAATCACTTAAAAAACTAAGAGGGAATTTTAGATGAATTACAAATTACATAGCTTGGTCGCCGCAACTTTAGCGGGCTCATTCATGTTCGGTTTTGGCGCTAATGCAATGGCTGACTCTACAGATGACATCGTAAATGCACTGATTGCAAAAGGCGTGTTGACGGAAGAAGAAGGCTCGTTGTTAACAAAGGGTCGCGCTGGCGAAAAAGAAGCTGCTGCTAATAAAGCAAAAGGCGCCGTGACTGCAAAATATAAGGATGGTATCGTCATTGGTACTGAAGATGGCAAGAATAGCATTCAAATTAATGGCCGCTTACATGCAGATTATCGTAGTTTTGATTACAGTAAAAGTGACAATGGTAGCAATGCCGTGAGTGCTACAGGTGCGGATACTTTTGATATCCGCCGTGCACGCATTGGTGCAAAAGTGAAGTTTTTAGATCATTACTCAGGTGAGGTGGTGTTTAATGGTACTGGCTCTGCACCAGTATTGGATGTTGCTTACCTTGACATTGCATGGTGGAAACCTGCAACCATTCGTGTTGGTCAATTCAAAATGCCTTACAGCTTGGAACAACTTACAAGCTCCAATAATATCGACTTTGTTGAACGTAGTTTTGTCGATGCTTATATCCCAGCTAAAGAAACTGGCGCAATGTTGCACGGTTCTCCTTTTAAAGGCGTTACTTATGGTTTAGCAGCATCTACAGGTCGTGGTCAAAATGGTATTGAAGATGACGTGCGCGTTGATGGTGTTGATGTGATTGGCCGTGCTACCGTTAACTTGGCCGAAATCATGGACAACAAAGACATGGTGTTGCATGGTGGTTTAGCTTTTTCGGAAGGCGATATCTCAAAAAGCACAGGCTTAGGTGGTAACCGATCAACAGAAGCGAAGGGTGCCTCGTTCTTTACAGCACCTGTGGTTGCTTCAACTAACTTGGTTGATGCATCGATTGACCGTAGCCGTTTTGGTTTAGAAACTGCGCTTGCTTATGGCCCATTTAAAGTACAAGGTCAATATTCAAAAACTAACTTTGATTTTGAAACTGCAACTAGAGGTTATGACGTTGATGTTAAAACATACTATGTACAGGCATTGTGGACAATCACTGGTGAGTCACACGCTGACCGTTATAAAAATGGCGCTTTCGGTGGCTTAAAACCTAAAAACAACTTTGACCCAGCTAAGTTGAGTGGCGGTGCATGGGAAGTGGGTGTTCGTTATAGCAGCTTTGACGGCAGTGATTTTGATACTTTAGGGCTTAATTCTGTAGCGCCTTTAGATGGTCAAGTAACAACTAAAGCTTCAAAATATACCGAGGCTGATGCATGGACGTTTGGTGTGAAGTTTGTAGCTAACCCACATGTGCGCTTTATGTTGGATTATGTGAAAACAGACTTTAATAATCCAATCGGTACTTCTGTAGTGACAGTGAACGGTAAAGAAGAGGATAGTGAAAAGGCAATTCTGTTCCGTACACAATTCGCTTTCTAATCTAGGATTGCAATCTCTCCTTGGTGTGGCTTAAACACCACGCTTTTAAACCCGCTCTCTGTAGCGGGTTTTTTATTGATAGAGCCTGAACCAGTTATGTATAAAATAATTACCCCCACGCAGATACTTGCCTGTTGGCATATTTAAGTCGTAGTAGAAACTGGGCTTATATTTTATAGGTCAACTTTGTAAAAATTACACACATAACAATGTATGGCTGAAGATTTTTTTAAGGCCTTATTGAAGCGGTCAGTTATAATTCGATCAATTGATTAGAGTGGAACACTGTATGTATAAACACCCTTCGTTAGACCGCGATAAAATGACGCCACAAGAAGCGTTGGACATTCTGATTGACGGCAATCACCGCTTTGCTAATAATTTAACGGCGAATAAAGATTTGCATAACTTGGTGATGATGACCAAAGACAAGCAGCATCCTTTTGTTTCCATGTTGAGTTGTAGTGATTCACGTGCACCGGTGGAAATGTTATTTGATCAAGCCTTGGGTGATGTATTTAGCGTGCGCTTGGCAGGCAATATTGCCTCAGATAAAGCTATAGGCAGCTTGGAATTTGGCTGTAAATACCTAGGCAGTAAACTCATCGTGGTGCTTGGTCATACTGGCTGTGGCGCAGTAAAAGCGGCGTGTGATAATTTCAAAGATGGGCATATTGGCGAAATTACCAATTTAATTAAGCCTGCGGTACGTTTAGAAAAATCTATACTTGAGCACCGCAATTCTAGCAATGATGATTTTGTGGCTAAGGTGTGCGAGCTAAGTGTACAAGTGCAAATGGATGAGATTATGCATACCAGCGACATTTTGCAAGATATGGTTGTCAGCAAGCAAATTGCGATTATTGGCGGCATTTACGATTTAGCCACGGGTGAAGTGCGTTTTATGCAAAATGCGGTGGGGTTGTAGGAGGAGCTTTTTAATATGGCGACCCCTACAGAGCTCCTTGCAGCGTTCGGTTAATCGCGGCTACGTTCTGCTCCTTAGGCTTAGCGATGCCCCTCTTTTGCCATGTTGATGCTGTATTTAGGAATTTCAATCACTAAGTCGGTGTTGCCAACAAGGGCTTGGCATGAGAGCCGCGAGTTAGGCTCTAAGCCCCAAGCTTTATCCAGTAAATCATCTTCTTGGTCGCTGGATGGGTTGAGTGATTTAAAACCTTCGCGCACAATCACATGGCAGGTGGTGCAAGCGCAGGCCTGATCGCAGGCATGGTCGATGTCAATATGATTATTTAATAGCACGTCGCAGATTGATTCTCCTGTGTTGGCTTCAATCGCGGCGCCTTCAGGGCAGAGTTCTACGTGTGGCAAAATAATGATTTGTGGCATGTTGGTTCCTAGTGTTCTGTTCGCACAATAAATCTGTGATTAAAAATTAACGATTAAATTCAATAAAATATAGCTTGTTAAGCTGAGTGTAGCACTCGCTTAGTGAGCGGCTTGAGCTAAATAGTTGGCAATAGTAACAAAGTCAGCCACGCTTAAATTCTCAGCGCGCTGCTGTGGGTTAATATTAAGCGCGGAAAAGCCGTCATCATCAAGCATGCCTTTAAGTGTGTTGCGTAATGTTTTTCGACGCTGGCCAAATGCCGCTAGCACCACTTTGGCAAATAAAACTTCATCTGTAGCCACAAATGGCAATATAGCGTGCGGTACACAGCGCACAAAGGCTGATTCTACTTTTGGTGCGGGGCTAAAGGCCTCAGGCGGCACGGTGAATAGATATTCCATTTGTAAACGATACTGTAACATCACGCTGAGTCTGCCATAGGCTGCGGTTGAAGGCTCGGCAACCATGCGTTCAACGACTTCTTTTTGCAACATAAAATGCATGTCAGTAATATGTGAAACGTTATCGAGCAGGTGAAATAAAATGGGCGTAGAGATGTTGTAGGGTAAGTTGCCCGTAACGCGTAAATTATCACCCAGGCTAGAAAAATCGAATTTCAGGGCATCGGCATTGTGTATGTTGATGTTATTTTGTTTGCCGTAACTTGGTTTCACGTATTCTTGCTGCATCCAGGCAATAATGTCACGATCAACTTCTACCACATGTAGCTGATTCAGTTTTTGCAATAGCGGTTTGGTTAGCGCGCCCAAACCTGGCCCAATTTCAACCATGAGATCATCAGGCTGTGGTGAAATGGCATCTACTAAGCTGGCAATCACGCTTTGGTCTGTGAGGAAATTTTGGCCGAAGCGTTTTTTTGCGATATGTTTCATTGTTTATTTTTTGCGTGTGTAAGTTCTATGGCTAATGTGATGGCTGCTAGCAAACTGCCAATTTCGATATTACCTGTACCCGCTAAGTCTAACGCGGTGCCGTGGTCAACCGAGGTGCGGATAATGGGCAAGCCCAGTGTGACATTGACGCCTTCACCAAAGCTGGCATGCTTGAGCACAGGTAAGCCCTGGTCGTGATACATCGCGAGGACGGCGTCAGCTTGGCTTAAATGATGTTTGGCAAATAGCGTATCTGCGGGTAGCGCACCGATGAGTTGCATGCCTTCTGATCGTAATTTTTCTAATGCCGGGTTAATCACTTCAATTTCTTCACGGCCTAAGTAGCCGTCTTCTCCTGCATGTGGATTAAGACCAGCCACCAGAATACGTGGGTTCTGGATGCCGAATTTAACCACTAAATCATGGTGCAAAATACGAATGGTGGTTTCAAGACTGCTGCGCGTAATGGCTTGCGGCACATCTTTAAGTGCCAAGTGCGTGGTGGCAAGGGCAACTCTCATGCCGCCGCCAACTAACATCATTACCACCTGAGGCGTGTTGGTTAATTCTGCTAAAAACTCAGTATGGCCGCTAAAGGCAATGCCAGCCTCGTTAATAATGCCTTTATGCACGGGTGCCGTGACCATGGCATCAAATTTATTTTGCAAACAGCCTAAAGCCGCTACCTTTAGTGTTCCTAGCACATACGCGCTATTGCGGGCATCTAGGTGACCCGCAACCACTGGATGATTGACCGCTTGGTGTAAAACCGTTAATGAGCCATCCCCAAGGTGGGTGTGCGTGACCTGTGCATCGTAAGCATTGGTTTTAAGTGTTAAATTTAACGCTTTAGCCCGCGCTTGTAGCATAACGCTATCGGCAATAACCACTAGTTGTGCGTTGAGTGGTTGGTGTGCCAGCATTACGCACAGGTCTGGACCAATGCCCGCAGGCTCGCCAGCGGTAACAACAATGCGGGGTAGCGAGTTATTCACAAGATTGAGTGCGTTAGGTAAGGGATTAAAACTTATCTTCTAGTCTAAGCTCTACATACGCGCGGTCACGCAGTTCACGTACCCAGTCTTGGTAGGCTTCATCTGCTTTTCTGGTGCGAATTTCCTGACGCGCTTTAAGGCGGGCAGATTCTTTACTCATGTCTTGTTTGCGGCGCTCAAGCACTTGAATGATATGCCAACCAAATGGGCTGCGGATAGGTTCGCTGATTTGATTATCTTTAAGCTCGTTCATGGCTTTTTCAAACTGTGGCACCGTGTCGCCAGGGTTTACCCAACCCAAGTCGCCACCATTAGAGGCGGTGCCGTCTTCAGAGAATTGACGTGCCAGCACTTCAAATTTATCTCCGTTATCAAGGCGCTCTTTAATGCCATCCATTTTTTGTTTACCTTCTGTTTCAGACATAATTTCTGAAAGCTTGATAAGAATATGGCGCGCATGCGTTTGTTCAATCACCAGGGGCGAGTTGCCACCACGTTTATTAGTGAGCTTTAAAATATGGAAGCCATTTGGACTGCGGAGTGCAGCAGAAACATCACCTGTCTGCATGGATTTGAGCGCATCTAAAAACAAAGCTGGTAATTGTGTACTGGTTTTCCAACCCAAACTGCCGCCTTCTAATGCGTTAGGTGCATCTGAAAAGCTGGCTGATACTTTGGCAAAACTGGTGCCTTCTTGCAGCGCTTTGACTGCTTCATCTACTTTTTCTTTTGCTTTTTGTACGTCTTCAGTGGCGCCTTCTTCTGGCGTGCGAATTAAAATATGTGATATTTCAAATTCATCGGTACTTTCATTGCTGGAGGCTTGAGTAGTTAAAAAGTTATCAATTTCAGATTCAGTCACGTTAACGCGGCTTTCCACCTCGCGTTCACGTAGGCGGGCAATGGTGATTTCACTACGAATGTCCGCTCTAAACTTGCGCATGCTAATGCCATCGGCGCTCAAGGCTTCACCAAACTCGGCGAGTGTCATTTTATTTTGTTCGGCAATTCGCTCGATGGTTTTATCTAGCTGATTGTCATCAACTTTAAGTCCGGTTTGTGCGGCGTATTGTAATTGTAGCGTGTCTGAAATTAGGCGCTCTAAAATTTGCTTACGCAGAATTTCCTGCGGAGGTAGCTCGGTGCCTTGTTTCGCGAGTTGAGCCGTTACGGTGTGAATGCGGTTCTCAAGCTCTTGCTCAGTGATGACGGTTTGGTCAACAATGGCAACGATGCGGTCAAGTTTGACCACTTCGGCTGCCTGCGCATTGAAGTGACTGAAAATAATCAGAGTGCTAAATATAAATTGAATAAAAGTACGCAAAATAGTTACTCGTAATAAGGTTGTTGATAGGTTTCAGGAATCAAACCTGAGCTGACATAGCCTGGAATGTTACGTCTAATGACTGCTAGCGGATTTGCGCCGATTGAAGCTAATCCGCCAAGTTCGAGTTGGAAAAATAACGCATAGTTCGCATCGGCCGTTGCTGTGCTGACGCGCTGCATAACAGATCTGGCTTGCCAGCAACCTGCATCATACTCTAATCCTGCCAGCGTTTCGATGATGCGGCTTTCACGTAGTGAGTAATTGGTGCGGGCAATGCCATACCAGCCTTTGCCTAATGGCCACTGACCCGATACGTCAAACTGGTCTATGCCGTCATTAGCGATGCTTGATGTGTCACGCCGATAGCTGTAGCTTAGATTAAGTGTTTTGCCAGGCTCTGGGTTAAAGCGGCTGGTCACTGTAGTCCGTACCGAACTTGAATCATCGGTGTTGTATTGCCAAAAAGCGTCGAGATTCCAGTTGGTTTTTAAATGGGTGCTAAGCCCGGCAATGATATCCGAGCTGTTGTTTTTGCGGTAATCCACACCTGGTAGTGCCACTTTTTGGTCTGCGAAGTAATAGCGTTGACCAATGGAGGCTGATAAACGTTGCGTGCCAGTGCTACTTTCAATAAAGCGTGTAGTGAGTGCAAAGCTCAATTGGTTGGCATTATTGATGCGGTCATTACCGGTAAATTGATTTTCACTAAAAAGCGTACTGAAGTTTAAGTCAGATTCACTGGTATCAAAAATTGGAATGTTAGATTGCTTTCTCTCCGGAATATACACATAGAATAAGCGCGGCTCTATGGTTTGTGAGTAATCGCGGCTGGCAATTTTGAAGTCACGGTCAAAATACAATCCGCTATCCAAGCTAAAAATTGGCAAAGTGCGTTGTTGCGATTCCAAATTGTTGGCGACATTGTTTAAGCTATAGCTAGTGTGATGAATACCAAACTTTGGCGTGATAAAGCCATAAGGTTTGTTAAATGGAATGCTTACACTTGGATATGCTGTAAAACGGGTGCCAGTTGGTTTAATAGGCGCGCTTTTATTGGTATCAAAAGCGACTAACTGAGTATATAAATTGGCGTTAGCGTCACCGTAGTATTTGTTGCCAGACAGTGTCATTTGCGGCAAACGTTCGTATGGGTAAGAAATTTCGTCTAGGGTTTGAAATTTTTGCGCGATGGCATTAAAGCGCCAGGTGTCATCGGCATAGTCCACATTAAATTGTTGCGGCAAGTTAATGCGGCTGGTGGTAACAATACGTGTTGATAGTTCAGAAAAATACTGATCGTCAGATACTTTTTCAAGGCTATAACCGGCAGACCAGCCTTTGCCAAGTACGTGTTGATGTTTCAAGTTGGCGTAATAACGTGTTTGATTGCTCAGGCTGTCACTTGGCAGGTATTCAAGGTTATCAATACCAGAGAAATTTTCTTCTAAATATCTAAATTCACCTTGCAGTTGCACGCCGCGCTTACTTAATGCACGCACGGCAAACGTGGCATCCATGTTGGGGGAGATATTCCAGTAGTACGGCGCTAATACCTCAAAGCCGCTACGGCTGGTACTGCCGATGGTGGGGGCAAGTAAGCCGCTTTTACGCTGGTCGTTAAATGAGAAGCTAATCCATGGTGTGTAAAGTAGCGGTACGCCTTTAAACTCAATATAGGCATTTTTTGCCGTGCCAGAGTCGGTGTAGTCGTTGAGTTCAATTTCACTGGCTTTAATGTACCAATCATCTACATCAGCGGCGCAGGTAGTGTAGCGCGCGCCGGTTAAACGCTTTTTATCCTGACCTTCAAAAAAAATTGCTTTAGCATCGCCACGAGCTTTTGAAGATTGCGGTACTGAGCTAACGGCTAGCGCATCCTGATCGTCAATGCTGGCGTTGTTAAGGAGGAGGGTATCAGCACTGCCGATTTGCGGGCTTTGTAAATTACCGAGCCGTTTGGAGAATGTTTCTGAACTGATAGCCCGTCTTTGTTGCAGACTGGCTTCGCTTGGTTTTGTCATACTGATAGAGGCGTCGCGCATCTCGCCGATGCTTTCTGACAGCTGCATGCGTAATTCTGGCCCCACTAACTTTGAGTTGCCTAACTCAATGCGTACGTTGCCGAGGATGTGTAACTCATCATTTTGAACGTCGTATTCAATAATGTCGCCATAAGCATCTTGCTTGCCGCGGTGAATAGAAGCATTGCCGATAGCACGCATTTTTCTATCAAGGTGCAATTCAAGTTTGTCGCCGTCAATGATGATGCCGTCATTTTGAGTGTCCGTAATTTCTAACGTTTGCGTTTGTGCCTCGTCCGCAGGCACAGCTTCATCTGCGAATGAAGTTAAACTGTGCGTCAATAAAGCAGCAGTAATGCCAGCTAAAAGACGATTTTTTAGCATGCAGTTACCATTGAAATAAGCACAAGATGGAACGTTGAAGTTGAGGGCACGGGTATATAGGCAAACGGTTTTATTTTATCAATGATAAAATCTCATAAAATGGCTTTTTTGGCAATCAATAAATCGAAAATCAACCCCTTTAAACTGGGATTTTAGGATTTAACTCAAACCTAAATTTAAGACCAAATTATACTTGGATAAAGCGCTAAAAATATAGAAACTTAAACGTTTAGAAAGATAGTCGTGAATAACAGTCAACAAGATATTAGGCAGCAGCAACTTAGTGCTTGGTTAACGGGCGTAATACAACATTCGGAATTTAAGCTGACTACCGCTTCAGCAGATGCAAGTTTCAGGCGTTATTTTAGAGTGCACTTGGATTCTGAGCCTTTAGATTTAAACATTGGCACAGGCAAAACACTGATTGCGATGGATGCGCCACCGCCACAAGAAAACTGTGAACCGTTTGTGCGTATTGCGGCGTTGTTCGGTGATGCCGGCATGCATGTGCCGCAAGTGATTGCGCAAGATTTAGAGCAGGGCTTTTTGTTGCTTAGCGATTTGGGCGATGTCACTTACCTGAGTCAATTAAATCAAGACCAGTTAAATCAAGACAAGGCATCAAGCTTGTATCACGATGCAAATATGGCGTTGATTAAACTGCAGTTGGCAAGTCAACCCAATGTATTGCCCAATTACGATGAAGCCTTACTCACGCGTGAGATGCAATTGTTCCCTGAGTGGTACATTGCTAAACATTTAAATGTGACTTTAGATGATAAGCAGCAAGCGGTGATACAAAAAACTTTCGAGCTACTTAACCGAAATATTTTGGCGCAGGGTCAAGTGTATGTGCACCGAGATTACCACTCGCGCAACCTCATGGTATGCGATAACAACCCAGGTGTTTTAGATTTTCAAGATGCGGTTTATGGCGCGATTACTTACGATTTAGTATCGCTACTTAAAGATGCGTACATCAGCTGGGATGAAGAGCAAATTATCGATTGGCTGGTGCGTTACTGGGATGTTGCAAGAAAAGCTGGCTTGCCAGTCCCTGCTGACTTTAGCGAGTTTTATCGTGATTTTGAATACACGGGTGCGCAGCGCCATATTAAGATTTTGGGCATTTTTGCGCGGCTGTATCATCGCGATGGCAAAGATGGCTATCTAAAAGATATGCCGTTAGTCATGCAGTACTTACACAAGGTGTGTGAGCGCTATGTAGAGTTGCGACCGATGTTACGATTATTAGATGCGTTAAGCGGGGATGATAAACACCCTGATGCGAACTATAAAAGCTTGCTGAAACTATGAAAGCAATGATTTTAGCGGCTGGTCGTGGTGAGCGTATGCGCCCACTCACTGACCATACGCCAAAGCCGTTATTAAAGGTGGGTGGTAAGCCGCTGATTGTTTGGCATTTGGCGCGGTTGGCGCAAGCGGGTTTTAAGGAAGTTGTGATTAACCATGCACATTTGGGTGCGCAAATTGAAGCGGCTTTAGGTGATGGCGCACAATGGGGCTTGCAAATCCAGTACTCGCCAGAAAAGGTCGCATTAGAAACAGCAGGCGGTATCGCAAATGCTTTGCATCTGTTGGGAGATGCGCCATTTTTAGTGGTGAATGGTGATGTGTTTACGGATATGGATTTTTCTCACATTAAATTAGCGCCGAATCATTTAACGCATTTAGTGTTAATTGATAATCCACCACAACACAGCCAAGGTGATTTTGTTTTTGAAGGTGGCAAAATAAAAGCTGAAGGTACGAATAAACTTACCTTTTCCGGTGTGGGCGTTTATCACCCTGCCTTGTTTACCGGTATTAAACGTGGGGAGGCTGCAAAGCTTGCCCCTCTATTAAAGCAGGCAATCGCAGACAATAAAGCTACCGCAGAGCATTTTCAGGGTGTTTGGCACGACATCGGCACGCCAGGACGGTTGCGGCAATTGGACGATATGTTAATGAAGTCATAATAGGCTGCGTTAATTGAATTTTTTTGTGAATAGATGTCAATATGGTAGTTTTAACCTTGAGAGGTTTTCGTTATGTTTCGTAATATTTCTGTAATTTTGGTTGCTGCGATGCTTTCATCGTGCGCATCGGGCCCTAGGCTAAATGGCTCAGAGTTAAGTGAAAAAATTAATAATAATATTGTTATTGTTGATTTAATTGAAAAGCCCGTTGCATTGGCAGAGCGAACAAAGGCGCAGGCTGTTGGTAAATTTGTTGTGGCGACCGTGGTTAGCAGTGTCGCATCTAGCGGCAATGTGAATACCAAGCCAGGAGACATGACGGCTTTACAAAATGCCGCAAAGCAGCAAATGGAATTTGGTATGGCATTAAATCAGCAGTTGCAACAATCTTTGCCTGACAGTTATAAAGTATCGTCAGGCGCTGGTGTTGATTTGGCAATAGCTAAAAAACTGTCAGATTATTACGCTAGTAAAGCGAAGCCTGACGCGTATTTACAACCCAAAGAATTACACGTTAGAGTTGGTGCAGTACAGTGGGAGTTAGGATATGTATCATTTTTAACCAGCCAAAATTACGCATTAAATTATAATTTTGTCGCTAGTTTAGTAGAAACTGTGGATGGCAAAGAGTGGGTAATTACAAGTACAAATTGTTTGGGTGTTACTGAAAAAGAAATGCCGCTTGAAGCATGGAAGGCAGACGATTATTCACATGTGAACTCAGAAGCTGATGTTGTAGTAGAAAAATGCTACAACAGTTTCGTTAGAAATATCGGTTAAAGCCAGCCTTAAATAACTTGAAGCGAATTTAAATTGAACACTTTAGAGTTTATACGCAGACGGATAAGCCTACTCCAGAATATAGGTGATGGCATTGCCATTATTCCAACATCTCCTGAGCTGATTCGCAATCGCGATAGCCATTATCCTTACCGCTTTGATAGCTATTTTTATTACCTCACTGGGTTTAAAGAGCCAGAGGCAGTGCTGGTACTCATTGCAGGCATTGAGCCTCAAAGCATTCTGTTTTGCCGCGATAAAGATATGGAGCGCGAAATCTGGGATGGTTTTCGCTATGGAGCAGATGCAGCCAAAGCTGAGTTTGGTTTTGAGCAAGCCTATAGTATTAGCCAACTTGATGCGTTGATGCCGAAGTTGTTAGCAAATCAGTCTAAATTGTTTTTTAGCCTAGGTGCAGATGCCGGTTGGGATGCGCGCGTCACAGGTTGGTTGAATCAAGTGAAAGCGCAAGTGCGCGCTGGAGTGAGTGCACCAGATGATATTGCCGATGTGCGTAAATTAGTGGATGAAATGCGGCTTTACAAATCACCTGATGAGCTCAATTTAATGCGCCGTTCAGCGAACATTGCAGCTGCTGCGCATAATCGTGCCATGCAAAAGGTACGTGCTGGCAAAATGGAATATGAAATCGAGGCGGAATTTTTACATGAGTTTTATCGTAAAGGTGCTCAATCACCAGCCTATACCAGCATCGTTGCAGGCGGTGCCAATGCATGCACCTTGCATTACAACGCGAATAATTGTGAATTAAAAGACGGTGATTTGCTACTGATCGATGCAGGTTGTGAATTAGATGGTTATGCCTCTGACATCACACGTACTTTTCCGGTGAACGGCAAGTTCAGTGCGGCGCAAAAAGATGTGTATGAGCTGGTGCTGGCGGCGCAGGCGGCGGCGATTGCACAAGTCAATCCAAGCAACCATTGGAACGCGCCACATGATGCAGCGCTAGATATATTGGCACAAGGTTTTATCGACTTGAAGCTATGCCAAGGCAGTAAGGAGGCCGTGTTGGAAAGCGGTGCGTATCGCCAGTTTTACATGCATCGCACCGGTCATTGGCTTGGCTTAGATGTGCATGATGCAGGTGAGTATAAAGATAAGCATGGCGATTGGCGTATGTTACAAGCCGGGATGACACTCACCGTGGAGCCTGGCTGTTATATTCGCCCCGCAGACAATGTGCCGCAGCACTTGTGGAACATTGGCATTAGAATTGAAGATGATGTGTTAGTGACACAACATGGTTGTGAAGTGCTGACTGCCAGTGCGGTTAAAGCGGTGGCTGATATTGAAAATTTGATGAAGGCATGATGCGCAAACTTGAAAATATTGTGATAGTAGGGGGCGGCCCGGTAGGTATGGTGTTAGCTTTGTTACTGGCAAAACAAAATATTGGCAGCACTCTATTAGAGGCGCGTAAGCAAGGTGCTGCCAATCAAGACACACGTGCATTAGCGTTGTCTTTTGGTACTAGGCGTATTTTAGAAAAGCTTGGTGTTTGGCAGCCGTTAGCGCTTCATGCTACTGCCATCAACACCATTCATGTGTCGCAAAAAGGTAGCATTGGCCGCAGTGTTTTACATGCGCATGATTACGGCCAGGAGGCATTGGGTTATGTGCTGTCTTATGGTGCGTTATGCAGCGTGCTAAACGCAGAGTTAGCGCAATTTCCAATTATTTATTTAATTGATGAAGCTGAAGCTGAAGCGATTACGCATGATGAAAACCATGCCACTGTGCGCTATGCTCGATACGGAAAATCACACCAGATAGAAAGTGCACTGGCGGTGCTGGCTGACGGCGGTCGCAGCTTAGAAGCCGTGGCGGGGCTAAAACGTGATACCAAAGAGTATGGACATGATGCGCTGATTAGCAAAGTGCGCGCAGAGCTGCCACATAATAACATTGCTTATGAGCGCTTTACGGCTAACGGACCGATGGCGTTGCTGCCGAATGGCGAGCATGATTTTTCATTGGTGTGGACAGGCAAAAAAGAATTGATTGCACCATTGCTGACGCTCAGTGATGCTGAATTTTTAGCGCAGTTTCATGCGCAATTTGGTGATAGAGTCGGGCGTTTTGTCAGTGTAGAAAAGCGCATGACCTTTCCGTTAAAGTTATCGCAACTGGCCGAAAGTAGCACGCCGCATTTGGTGGTGATCGGTAACGCCGCCCAGACCATGCACCCCGTAGCCGGCCAGGGTTTTAATGTGGGTTTGCGTGATGCAGAAGTGTTGGCACGACAGATAGTGAATGCGAGTGCTGACTTGGGTAGCCAGGAGATGCTTGCGGCGTATCGTGCCAGCCGTAAAACGGACACTAAAAATGGCCTGTTATTTACCGATTTTTTAGTGAATATATTTTCTAATGATATTCTAGGCATCTCTGCATTAAGAAGTGCAGGCCTCGGTTTGTTTGATTTAGTCACCCCCATCAAACGGCACTTGGTGAGCAAAATGAGTTTCGGTAAATGAGTACACTAAAAGTGGATGTGACGATTGTAGGCGCTGGTTTGGTTGGGTTAGCAGCGGCGGTTGCCTTGAATCAAGCCGGCTATGAAGTGGTGTTGGTTGATAGCCAGACGCCTCCGTCGAACGAGAATCTAACTGAGTGGGATCAACGCATATACGCGATTAGCCCGAAAAATGCACAGTGGTTGATGCGATTAGGCGTTTGGCAGCGATTAGATGCAGGCCGGGTGACCGAGATGCGCGCAATGGAGGTATGGGGCGATGCTACGCCAGAACCGTTGCAATTGTTAGCTGACGATGTGAATGCTGACAACCTAGGCTTTATTGTAGAAGAACGTGCTTTAAAGCTCGCCCTCATGGCGCAGGTGCAAGCTAGTGGTATCAGTACGTTATTTGGTCATGCGTGTGACTCACTTAACGCGAGTGCGCACCAAGCCGTATTGCATTTAGAAAATCAGCAAAGCATAGTAAGCACGCTATTGCTGGCGGCTGACGGTGCAAACTCATGGGTGCGCCAGCAGTTGGGTATTAGCAACCAGCAAAAACCGTATCATCAAACGGCCATAGTGGCGAATTTTGTCACTGAAAAAACGCACGACAACATTGCAAGGCAATGGTTTACACAAGATGAAGCGGGTAGAAGTGGCGTGATGGCGTGGTTGCCGTTACCCGAGAATAAAATTTCAATTGTGTGGTCCGCGCCAACACAATATGCTGATTTTTTGTTAAAGCTTAGCGCTAGTGAATTTGCACAGCAGGTCATGGCAGTTGGACATTCTACCTTGGGTGAATTGACGTTAATGGGTGATACGGCGGCTTTTCCGCTCACGTTGAAAGCGGCGAATGAATTAAGCCGAAATTCAGTAGTCCTAGTGGGCGATGCTGCACATCGAGTGCACCCGATGGCTGGGCAAGGTGTAAACCTAGGATTTAGAGATGTGATTGATTTGTTGCAAATATTGGCAAGCAAACATCAGTATCAACACATCAATGACGTTAGTTTGTTAAAGCAATATAGTCGTGCAAGAAAAACAGATTTACTCACCATGCTAGCCTTAACCAATGGCTTGTATCATCTGTTTGAAAGTCAAAATGGTGTAGTCAAAAAAGTAAGGAATTGGGGATTGTCTGCGACTAACCAGCAGCCAATTAAAAAAATGTTGGTAGCTAATGCGGTTGCGCTTTAACCTGAATGCTCACTGAGCCTTGCCGTTGGGGATTCCTAATAGAAAATTTGGGTTTAATTAACGTAATCTATTTCAACTACCGGTACAGGTAAATATTACTTAAAGGAAAGTCAATGTTAAAAAAAATAATCAGTATTGCTTTAATGGGTGCGTTTTCAACGCTGGCAATCGCAGATGAAGCCAGTGTTAAAAAGGCAGTAGAAGCCGCTTATCCAAAATTTAAAGTAGAAAAAGTAACCAAAACCCCTTATGCAGGTTTGTATGAAGTATTTATGGGTGGACAGATTATTTATACAGATGAAAAGCTGACTTTTTTAATCGCCGAGGGTCGCTTAGTTGATCCTAAAACTAAAAAAGATATTACAGGGGAACGCTTGGAGGAGCTTACAAAAATTGACTTTTCAAGCTTACCGCTTGAGCAAGCCATTAAAGTAGTGAAAGGCAATGGTAGTCGTAAACTAGTCGTATTTTCTGATGTGGATTGCCCTTATTGCAAACGCTTGGAGCGTAACGAAATTGTCAACATTACTGATGTCACAGTTTATACATTTTTGTATCCGATTGAGCAGTTACACCCTGATGCCGCGAATAAATCTAAACTGATCTGGTGCGCTAAAGATCGCGTAAAAGCATGGGACAATTGGATTTTAAGAGATCAGTTGCCAAGCACCGCGACTACATGTGATGTGCCGATAGAAAAAATAGGGCAGCTGGCTAAAAAAATTGGTGTGACTAGTACACCAACCCTAATTTTTGCGGATGGCAAGCGCATGTTGGGTGCGCAACCTTATAAAGAAATTGAGCGTATGCTGACTGAGGCGGCAAAGAAATAGGCATGTTGCTATCTCTAACGCATTGGGGGGCTAAGTTGTTAATGCAGGTACTGGAGGTCTAGAGGGCACACTTTTACTAGATTGGTTGCAGTACCTGTCATGAAGTACGTTGGTGTTTCATGACAGGTGGACCGTTTACATTTAATGATGAACGTTAAACAACTTGGCCGAGTTTGAAAATAGGTAGGTACATCGCAATCACTAGCCCACCAATGAGCACTCCGAGTATAACCATGATAATCGGCTCCATGAGGCTGGCGAGTGCATCTACAGCATCATCTACTTCAGCTTCATAAAAGTCGGCAACCTTGCTTAGCATGGAGTCTAAGGCACCAGACTCTTCGCCAATCGCGGTCATTTGCAATACCATATTGGGAAAAACATCAGCATTTTGCATCGCAACGGTTAAACTCGTACCTGTACTGATTTCGCTTTGAATTCTTTTGGTAGCATCATAATAGACTCTATTGCCAGATGCGCCTGCTACGGAATCTAGGGCTTCGACCAAGGGAACGCCCGCCGAAAACATGGTGGCCATCGTACGCGCAAACCGAGCAATTGTCGCCTTGCGGATCAGCTCTCCAAATACAGGCACTTTAAGAATCAGCCTGTCCATGGTGGATTGCATGGCCAAAGACCGTTTCCATGTGTAGAAGAAAAACCACAATGCAAAGCCGATTGAGCCAAATATTGCCCACCACCACTCTACAAACACGTCAGAAATAGCCATGACAATTAGTGTTGGTGCTGGTAAGTCGGCGCCAAAGCTACTAAATAGCTCCTTAAATGCCGGAATGACAAAAATCATGATGACCGCAGTAATGACGAATGCGACCACAATAATCGATATAGGATAAAACAACGCTGATTTTATTTTTGATTTAATAGCTAGAATTTTTTCTTTATAAGTTGCCAAGCGGTCAAGCAGGGTGTCTAGAATACCGGCTTGTTCGCCGGCACCAATCAAATTGCAAAATAGCGAATCAAAATAGAGCGGGTATTTTCTGAACGCGGTGCTTAAGCTACTGCCGGTTTCTACGTCAGATTTAATGTCGGCTAACAGTTTGGACACAGCAGGGTTGCTGTGCCCCTTGCCGACAATGTCGAATGACTGTAGTAATGGCACGCCAGATTTCATCATGGTGGCAAGCTGGCGAGTAAATAAAGTGATGTCTTTATCAGACACTTTACCTTTACTGGTAAAGCCACTTAGTTTTTTAACTTTTTTAACTGTAATGCCTTGACGGCGCAGTGTGGCGCTGACGAAGGATTCACCTGAGGCTTTCATTTCGCCTTTTACTCGTTTCCCTTTTTTGTCTATTCCTTCCCACGAGTAATTGATTTCTTTTGTGGCTTTAACGGAGGCTGCCATGGTGATTCCCTTGGTGATTAACTTACGCTTGTTTTATTAAAATATGCTGACAGGCTTATTCATTGGTACAAGCTTCTACTTCTTCGATTGAGGTTAAGCCTTGCATCACTTTAAGGACCCCTGAGCGGCGCAAGTCATTGACACCCTCTCGCCTAGCTTGGTCAGCAATATCGTGAGCGGTGCCATTTTTCATGATAATGCGGCTAATGGCATCGGTCACTGGCATGACTTGATAAATGCCAACGCGCCCTTTGTAGCCAGCATTGCATAACTCACAGCCTTCTGGGTTATGTTTGTAGAGTTGCCATTTTTCATTAAAATCCTCTTCAATAAAACCCACGCTTAATAAAGCTTCTTTAGGAGCATCGATTGGAATTTTACAGTGCTTGCATAGACGCCTTGCTAAACGTTGTGCCGTAATCAGAGATACCGCAGAGGCAATGTTAAATGGGGCAACGCCCATATTTAATAGCCGAGTTAGGGTGGAAGGGGCGTCATTGGTATGTAAGGTTGACAGCACCATGTGGCCAGTAGAGGCAGCCTTGATGGCCATGTCTGCTGTTTCTAAATCACGGATCTCGCCAATCATGATGATGTCCGGGTCTTGGCGTAAAAATGACTTTAACGCAACTGCAAATGTGAGGCCTTGTTTATCATTGACATTGACTTGGTTGATGCCTGCTAGTGGTATTTCGCAAGGGTCCTCTGCTGTTGCAATATTAACATCAGGTTTGTTTAAGATGTTGAGGCAAGTGTATAGCGAAACGGTTTTACCCGAGCCAGTGGGGCCTGTCACTAGCACTAGGCCATAAGGACGGCTAACGGCGCTTAATAGACGCTCTTTTTGAATAGGCTCATAACCCAACGCTTCAATGCCTAGCGTAGCACTGCTGGGGTCTAAAATACGCATCACAATTTTTTCACCATGAATCAAGGGTAGCGTGCTCACCCGGAAATCTATGGTTCGCGTTCTGGATAACACGAGCTTCATGCGACCATCTTGCGGAACGCGTTTTTCTGAGATGTCCATGCTGGATATCACCTTGATGCGCGAAGCGAGTTTTTCTTTAATGGCAAGCGGTGGCTGTGTAATTTCACGGAGTATGCCATCTACACGATAGCGTACCCGGTAGAATTTTTCATAAGGCTCAAAGTGCAAGTCAGAAGCCCCGATGTTGATAGCATCTAGCAGCATTTTGTTCAAAAACTTAACAACAGGCGCATCATCAACCTCCGATTCTTGCGGTTCATGATCTTCGATGTGACTGTTGTCTTCATCTAAGCCAAACTCATCATTATCATCAATGTCAATATTTAGCGATTTAAGCCCCGTGTCGCTTGCCGCTATTATTTTATCTATCCAGCGCCCGAGTTTGTCATCTTCAACAACAATTGGCGATATAGTCATGCCCATTTGAAATTGAACGCTGTCTAGTGCATGAAGGTTGGTGGGGTCGGAAATGGCAACAAAAAGCGTGTTATTACGTGCTTGCAATGCCATTACTCGATTGGCTTGCATTAGTTTTACATCAATTTTTTTAGGAGGTAAATAATCAGGATTAAACGCATCTAAGTTAAAGTAAGGAAAACCAAAAGCTTTGGCAGAAGCTTCAGCAACCGCTTGCGCACTGAGTTTTTTGCTTAATATCAGTTGTGCAATAAAGGGCGCCTTTAATGCGTAGGCTTGGGCCTCGATGGCGCGAGCCTCGTCCTCAGAAAGCAGATTCGCCTGGATTAAAGTGCGCGCTAGACCACTTAACTTGGTATTTTGAGTTGCGATTGCCATATGATAGTGATTTTAAATTAGCTTAGGGGCTATCCTGGTTATTATTATAGTTATTTTTTATTCGAGTCAATAATGCACTTTACGCTTTTTTTTGTAAAGACTTTAAGCCTTATTCACCATAATTTCTGTCAGTTAAAGTAACTTTGCGTCAATTACTCAATCATCTAGTCCGTAAATAATTTTTTTTTGAGTAAAACATCGTAAATTGTTGCTTGACATCAACATAAATCCAACTTATAAATATGTCTAGGTGTTTGACATTCGAGTTTATTGTAGTCTGCTTTAATCGTTTAGTTATAGTGACTTCTGTTCTTGAGGCAAACTTTTTGGGGCATCCCTTTTAGTATTATGTAAGGATTATGAAATGGCAACAGGTACCGTAAAATGGTTTAACGATTCTAAAGGTTTCGGCTGTATTACCCCAGATGATGGTGTTGATGATTTGTTCGCTCACTTCTCTGCGATCGTTGAGGCTGGTTATAAAAGTCTTAAGGAAGGTGAGCGTGTAAGCTTTGATTTGACAGAAGGCCCAAAAGGTAAGCAAGCTTCAAATATTCAAAAGGCTTAAATCTTAATGGCGTAGGCTAAATAATTTAAGTGCTACGCTAATAAAAAGGCTCGTCAAAATGACGAGCCTTTTTATTAGCGGCGAATGTTAATGAACGTTACATGTTGGCAATGATTTCATCACCAAATTCTGAACTGCCTACCTGAGTTGCATCTTCCATTTGGCTGGAAAAGTCATTGGTGACGCGCTTGGCAGTAATTGCATTTGCAACGCCTTTGAGCACTAAATCAGCCGCTTCTACCCAACCTAAATGACGCAACATCATCTCAGCTGAAAGAATTAACGAGCTTGGGTTAGCAATGTTTTTACCTGCAATTTTTGGGGCTGTTCCGTGTGTTGCCTCAAACATGGCTACGGTGTCGCTTAAGTTTGCACCTGGGGCAATGCCAATGCCACCTACCTGCGCGGCAAGGGCGTCACTCATGTAGTCGCCATTCAAGTTAAGTGCGGCAATAACATCGTAATCTTGCGGGTGCAATAAAATCTCTTGCAAAAATGCATCGGCGATACAATCTTTAATGACAATGCCATTCGGCAGTTGGCACCAGGGGCCGCCATCAATTTCAACCGCGCCAAACTCTTGTTTAGCTACTTCGTAACCCCAATCTCTAAAGCCACCTTCTGTGAACTTCATGATGTTACCCTTGTGGGTAATGGTGATCGATTTGCGATTATTATCAATGGCATACTGAATCGCCTTACGCACTAAACGTTGGCTACCTTCTACTGAAACTGGCTTGATGCCAATCGCAGATGATTCTGGAAAGCGGATTTTTTTGCGCATGCCCATATCACTTAAAAAAGTGATGACTTTTTCTACTTCGTCTGACCCTGCCGCCCATTCAATGCCCGCGTAGATGTCCTCAGTGTTTTCACGGAAAATTACCATGTCAATTTTTTCTGGATGTTTAACCGGGCTAGGCACGCCGGTAAAGTATTGCACGGGACGTAAGCACACATATAAATCAAGCTCTTGGCGCAAGGATACGTTGAGTGAGCGGATGCCGCCACCTACTGGGGTAGTTAACGGACCTTTAATTGAAATGACGTAATCGCGGACAGCTTGCATGGTTTCACTGGGTAGCCACGTGTCTTTGCCTTCTTTATCTTTGCCATAGACGTTGACGGCTTTTTCACCGGCAAATACTTCCATCCATGAGATTTTACGTGTACCACCGTAGGCTTTATTCACTGCGGCATCTACGACTTTAATCATCGGAGGTGTAATATCAACCCCTATGCCATCACCCTCAATAAATGGGATAATGGGCTGATCAGGCACATTCAGCGAGTTATCAGCGTTAACGGTGATTTTTTCGCCAGTAAGCGGTACGTTAATTTTAGAAGTTACTTTAGACGTCATTCAAAATTCCTAACATGATAATTTTATTCAATAAACCTTTTAACGTCGTGTGCCAGTTTAGCCCGCACGACCCTGGCAATGGAAAAGCAGGGCACGCCACGTTAAAAGACTTTATTCCACTGCCCGATGTTTATGCTGCCGGGCGATTGGATACAGATTCTGAGGGTTTGCTTATTTTAACCGATGATGGCGCATTACAACATCGTTTAAGTCATCCCAAACATAAAGAAATAAAAACTTATTGGGCACAAGTCGAGGGTGCGCCTGTGGATGCAGATTTGCAACCGTTGAGAGATGGCGTGGATCTAGGTGATTTTGTGACGCAACCTGCTGACGTAAAGGTTATCAATGAGCCAGAACATCTCTGGACGCGTAATCCGCCGATACGTGAGCGCAAAGCCATCCCAACGACTTGGCTGGAGATAAAAATATCAGAAGGAAAAAATCGGCAGATACGACGCATGACGGCGAAAGTTGGCTTTCCAACCTTGCGTTTGATTCGTTATGCAATCGGGCATTACACGCTTGATGGTATTGAGGTTGGGCAGCATCAGGTGATTGCTAAATGAATATCAGAGAGATGAAACCTATTGCAATTTTTCGCCATGCTGAAACCGAAGGCCCTGGATATTTAGCAACGTTTCTTGATGAGCAGCGTATCCCTTGGCAATTGATTAAGATTGACCAAGGTGAGCCGCTACCGACGTCAATATTAGCTTACAGTGGTATGGTGCTGATGGGTGGTTCCATGAGTGTGAACGATGATTTACCTTGGATTCCACCCCTGGTTAGTTTGATTCAGCAGGCCGTTGATGCTGATATTCCTGTGCTCGGTCATTGTTTGGGTGGTCAGTTAATCAGCAAAGCGTTAGGCGGTGTTGTCACCAAAAATGCAGTGAAAGAAATTGGCTGGGGTGAAGTGACCGTTAGTAAAAATGATACAGCACGACATTGGTTTGGTGATATGCAGAGTTTTAACGGGTTTCACTGGCATGGTGAAACATTTAGTTTGCCAGTAGGTGCAGTGCACTTGCTGGCAAGTCAATATTGTGAAAATCAGGCTTATGCCATAGGTAAGCATTTGGCATTTCAGTGTCATATTGAAATGACTGCGGAAATGGTACGTAGTTGGTGTGATGTTGGCGCCGATGAAATGGTGAGCGCTTCAGCTAGTCCAGCCGTACAGCAATCTGATGTGATTGGACAAACGCTGCCGCTACATTGCTTTTTTCTGAATAAAGTGGCTGCACAAGTATATAAGCAGTGGATTAAAGCCTTGGTCAATTGATGCGGTGCCTTAATACCGCGACTTGATATGTTAAAATTATGTAAGGGCACCTTTAATAATTCAAATTCCTAAGCAAAACAAGGCGCGAATAAAAAATACTGACGCAGTATATATATGATATATAAGGGGTTATTTTTTGTGAGCAACGCAGTGTTGCGACGAAAATTGAATTATTAGAGGTACCCGTAACTTTAATTGAGGTAGCATCATGTCTGGTAACACGCTCGGCACACTTTTTACTTTTACTTCATTTGGTGAATCACACGGTGCTGCGATTGGCGGCGTGGTAGATGGCTGTCCTCCAGGTTTAGCCTTGAACGCAGAGGATTTGCAAATTGATCTGGATCGTCGTAAACCAGGCACCTCACGCCATGTGACGCAGCGCCAGGAGGCTGATGCAGTTGAAATTTTGTCAGGCGTATTTGAAGGCAAAACCACTGGTGCGCCAATTGGCTTGCTAATTCGAAACACTGATCAACGCTCGCAAGATTACAGCAAAATTATGGACACATTCCGTCCAGGTCATGCAGATTATACTTATACACAAAAATACGGCGTGCGCGATTATCGTGGTGGCGGGCGCTCAAGTGCGCGTGAAACAGCGGTACGAGTTGCTGCTGGGGCCATTGCTAAAAAGTGGCTGAAAGAGCGCTTCGGTGTGATGGTACGTGGCTATATGAGTCAACTGGGTGAGATCGAGATTCCGTTTGAAACATGGGATGTTGTAAATGAAAATCCATTTTTCTCGCCTAATGTAACAGTGTTGCCGCAATTGGAAGCTTATTTAGATAAGATTCGTGCTGAGCGCGATTCAGTTGGGGCACAAATTACCGTGGTTGCGACAGGCGTGCCCGTAGGTTGGGGTGAGCCGGTTTTTGATCGCCTCGATGCTGAAATCGCCTATGCCATGATGAGTATTAACGCGGTAAAAGGCGTGGAAATTGGCGCAGGCTTTGCCAGTATTTCTCAGCGCGGCAGCGTACATTCTGATGAAATGACTCCGCAGGGCTTTGTCAGCAATCATGCAGGCGGTATTTTAGGTGGTATTTCTACCGGTCAGGAAATACGTGTTAATGTCGCGTTAAAACCGACTTCCAGTATTCCGCAAGCGCGTCGTTCAATTGATAAAAACGGCAATGCAGTCACCATGCAAACCACCGGTCGCCATGACCCATGTGTGGGTGTGCGAGCTACGCCGATTGTAGAGGCGATGCTGGCCATGACGCTGATGGAACACGCACTCAGACATCGCGCACAAAATGCTGATGTGCAATGTTATACCCCTAAAGTTGTGTAATGGTTTTTTAAACGCAGAAGCTAAGTATTAATGGATTCATAAAAAGGTCGGCAGCCGCCGACTTTTTTATTGATATGATCCCAATATGCATCTAAAGCCTCACCATCTAAAGCTTCACCACTTAAGACTTCACCAGCAACTTTCGCGCTTT
>JAURWJ010000154.1 GCA_030655015.1 Methylotenera sp.
TCAAAAATCAAATCCGCATTCGGTGGAATCGCCCCACCTGCACCGCGTGCGCCGTAGCCCATTTCTGAAGGAATAATCAGCGTACGTTTACCGCCAATTTTCATGCCCGCAAAACCTTCATCCCAACCCTGAATCACTTGGCCACCGCCTAAAAAGAAAACAAAAGGCTGATTACGGTCTAGACTACTATCAAATTTCTTACCTTTATTACCCTCTGCTGCTGCGTCATAAAGCCAGCCGGTGTAATGTACCGTGACGTTAAAGCCCGGCTCTGCCTCACGACCAGTACCTACTTGTGTGTCAATTTTTTGCAGTTCTGTAATTTTTTCAGTCATTGCTGTTGCATCCTTTGCTGTTGATTGATTGGTATTTGCTTTACTCGATTCAGCCTGACATGCACTTAAACCCAATACACAAATGCCTGCTAATAATGTACTTAGTAAATTCATTTTCGTTAGTATCCAAGTTAAATAAGCTTAAGCGTAATGATACTGTAAAACAGCTCAAAATGAGTAAAATGCAAGCGCTTAGGGTTGCTGGTGTACCCACTCAATTAACGCATCCTGCGCATTTTTACTTGCCGCTGCTTTTACATGGTTAACCATCATCACCAATACATGGCGATGCCCATTTGCATCCAGCACATAGCCTGCAACTGCATTTACGCCATTGAGTGAACCGGTTTTTAAATGTGCTTGCCCATTTGACAGGCTATCTTTTAAGCGCCCAATCACCGTACCATCTTTTGAAAGTATAGGCATGGAGGCCACGAATTCTGGCATCACAGCACCATGGTAAGCGCTCACTAACATTTGCCCCAAGTGCTCTGCACTAATGCGCTCTAACCGTGACAAGCCTGAACCATTTTCAATCACAAGCTCATCAAATCGCAACCCCTTGTTTGCCAACCAAGTTTTAATAGCTTCGCACCCTTTAGCCTCGGTTGCAGGCGCGCCGCTATTTTCTACAGCCATTGTTAACAACAATTGCCGTGCCATTAAATTGTTACTCCACTTATTGATGTCGCGCACCACGTAGCCTAATGGATCAGACGCTTGCTCAATCACTTTAATGGCCGTGCTTGGTGTTGCTTGAATTTTAAGTGCGCCATTGAATTTTCCGCCAAGTTCTCGCCATAGTTTTTTGAACGTATAAAAAGCATATTTTTCATCGTCAAAAACACTCAGTTCCAAGTATTTTTCACCGCAATCAGGCGTATAACTACCACTAAATATCACAGTCGTCCTATTATCAAAAGCGTTTACAGCATAACGCATGTCGTTACGCCATGCGCCGCAGGCACCTTGCTCAAGCGTCATATTGTTGATAATTTGCAATTCCGGAAGTTCAAATTCCTGAGCTATTTTGACAGCGGCTTCATCAGCCGTAAATTTAAAACTGGTACTGCGGCCATTGACCAAAAAAGCACTGGGCGGTGCATTATAAGCACGCCAAGTTTCATCATCAAACGTATTGATATCACCTGCATTTTTTTCAAAAACACTTTTATCAATAATCAAATCACCCTTGATTTGTTTAATTCCAGCTTGTTGTAAACTCATCAACAGCCGCCAAAACTCTTGCGCCTTAAAGCTGGGGTCGCCATAACCTTTGATGATTAAATCACCGTCTAATACACCATTAGTCACGCTACCATTTTTGTAAACTTCAGTTTTCCAGCGATAAGTAGGCGTCAGCAACTCCAGTGCGGCATTAGTGGTCACCAATTTCATCACCGAGGCAGGGTTTAAACTTTTATCCGCGTTGTAATGCACAAGCGGGCCATCGCTGGCAACAGCTTGTACATACACGGCAACACTCTGTTGGGGGATGCCAGCTTTTTTGAGTGCATCCACTACGCTCACGGGCAGCTCTGCATGGGCGTACGCGCCAGCCAGCATCAAGCTTAAAAAGACAAATAACCTTCTCATTGCATAGCCTTCACCAAGTCATAAGTGGCACTGACCATAAAGTTTATTTCATCCTCGGCAATAGTATAAGGCGGCATAAAATAAATAGTGTTGCCGATGGGTCGCAACAACAAACCTCGCTGCAATGCGGCTTGGTACGCAAGCTTTGAAAACTGGGGATTTTGTGTAACTACATCAAAGGCGAATATCATGCCTTGATGGCGCAAATGTTTAACCGGAAGGTGAGTGAGCGCTTGCATCTGATTCACAATAAACGCTGACTTTTCAAGGTTTTTGTGTAAGCTATGATCTGATTCAAAAATCGCTAACGTTGCCAATGCCGCACTACAAGCCAGCGGATTACCTGTGTAGCTGTGGCTATGCAAAAAGCCTTTTGCGGTGCTGTCATCATAAAAAGCCTGGTAAACTTTATCGGTCGTCAGCACTGCGGATAGAGGCAAGTAACCGCCGGTAATGCCTTTGGAAAGACAAATAAAATCCGGAAGTATTTCACCTTGCTCACAAGCAAACATTGTCCCCGTGCGCCCAAACCCCACCGCAATTTCATCTGCAATCAAATGCACCTCATACTGCGTGCAAATCTCTCTTGCGCGGCGTAAATATGATGGATGATACATGCCCATGCCCGCTGCACATTGCACTAACGGCTCAATAATAAACGCGGCTAATTCGTGATGATGTTCACTCACGTAAAATTCCAAAGCCTCTGCACAGCGCAGCGCAAAGGTCTCAGCGCCCTCACCTGTCTCGCTCAACCTAAAATCCGGGCTAGACATTTGTGCAGACTGCATTAACAGCGGCGCATAAGTATCCTTAAAAATAGCCACATCGGTCACACCCAGCGCGCCTAAAGTCTCGCCGTGGTAACTATTTTGCAGGCTGATAAACTTGGTTTTATTACTTTTACCGCTATTTCGCCAATAATGAAAGCTCATTTTAAGCACAATTTCAGTGGCACTCGCGCCGTCAGAAGCATAAAACGCATGGCCCAAACCCGTGAGCTTGCCTAATTTCTCAGACAACTCCACCACAGGCTCATGCGTAAAACCTGCCAACATCACATGCTCCAGCGTGTCCAACTGTTGCTTAATCGCCTCTTTAATGCGCGGATTATTGTGCCCAAATAAATTCACCCACCATGAGCTTACCGCATCTAAATAGCGTTTACCTTCGGCGTCATAAAGCCAAACGCCATCGCCACGCGCAATAGGAACAAGCGGAAAAGTTTCGTGCTGCTTCATCTGCGAACAAGGATGCCAGACGGCCTGTAGGCTACGTTTTAAAATATCTTGATTACTCATGACCGAATTGTACGATGTTTTTCATGCAGTTATAAATCAAATGTCGTCATATGCTTTTGTTTGGTCTAAAATTCCACCTCAACCAATATTGCTCAGACCCCATGCAAAAAACCCGCCGCCACCTCGAACTTCTCGCCCCCGCCAAAAATGCAGACTTTGGCATTGAGGCGATCAACCATGGTGCGGATGCTGTGTATATTGGCGGGCCAGCGTTTGGGGCACGGGCTAAAGTGCCGAATACGATTGAAGACATCGCACGATTAGTTAAACATGCGCATCGCTACCATGCGGAGATTTTTGTTGCGCTAAACACGATATTTCATGATAACGAACTAGAAGCCGCGCGTAAGTTGGTGTTTCAACTTTACGATGCTGGGGTGGATGCGCTGATTGTGCAGGATATGGGTTTGCTGGAAATGGATTTACCGCCGATTCAGTTACACGCCAGCACGCAAACAGATATTCGCACCGTTGAAAAAGCCGTGTTTTTAGATCAAGTCGGGTTTTCGCAACTTGTGTTGGCACGCGAGTTGGATTTACACAGCATACAAAAAATTTCAGCCGCAACAAGTTGCAACCTGGAGTATTTTATTCATGGCGCTTTGTGCGTGGCGTTTAGCGGGCAATGTTTTATTAGCCACGCGCACACTGGGCGCAGTGCCAATCGTGGCGAATGCTCGCAAGAATGCCGCTTGCCATTTACCTTAGAAGACCAAAAAGGCCGCATTATCGGCAAAGATAAACACTTTTTATCGATGAAAGATAATGATCAAAGTATGAATCTACGCGCCTTGATTGATGCCGGCGTGAGCTCATTTAAAATTGAGGGGCGCTATAAAGATTTACCTTATGTGAAAAATGCCACCGCACATTATCGACAATTATTAGATGAAATTTTGCATGATAGGCCAGAGCTGGCAAAATC
>JAURWJ010000155.1 GCA_030655015.1 Methylotenera sp.
TATCGCGTCGAGTTTAACTATCGGGGAATTATCACAACGCCGGATTATTTTGCACTGGAACTCAACGCCGAGAACGGCCCCTTAAGTACCCGTAATTATCGTATCTGGGTTGAGGCTACACCGGTTAAAGGTGGTCGCACATTTCTACATGTCACCTATGCCTATAGCTTTGGTTTAACAGGTAGCCTCGCAATGAAAGGCTACCTGGCAACCATCGGTAGGGGTAAAGTCGGGTTTACCGTCACCGGCAAACTGCCCAATGGCAAGTCTGCCTATATTCAAGGGGTACGAGGTGTGGTTGAACGCAATACTATGCGCTATTACCTAGCAATCGATGCTTATCTTGCTACATTGGCCACACCTGCCAAAGCTCAGCTAGAGCAACGGTTACTGCTGTGGTATAACGCCAATGAAAAATATTCACGCCAGTTGCATGAAGTTGAGCGCGACGAGTACTTTAAAATGAAACGTAAGGAATATCAGCGCCAGCAGGTAGCCCAGTAGACTATATCAATGATTAAACTGTTTGAAATTGCATCAGCTAGTTTCGGTAACAGGCCGGCGTTGGATAGAAGCCCCGTAATTTCTTGTGATTGATTATATTGGATTATGCTTTGTGCTCAGAATGACGAGATTTGATAGTTTAGTTAAAAATAGGCTATTTTAAGTTTCGTGCACACGACTTTTCATGTACTTTATTGCATAGAAAGTCGGAGTGCTCTTGTGGTGCAAAGCGCTCTTTTGTAAATCAATAAGCGGGGTTAAATTTTTAATTATTACAATATCTGCCGTAGCTAAAAAATTACTTAAAAGAAACCTAGTCTTTTTTCAGTATCAAACTATTTTTAACTGATTTAACGCCTTCAGTATCCGCTGCAATTTTTCCAGCTTGCTGAATTTGATCTTCCGTTTCAACAAAGCCACTTAACAACACAACACCTTGATGCGTTTTAACACTTACTTTCAGGCTTTTTAGACCCTCATCTTTTAATAAATTACCTTTAACTTTTGAGGTGATAAAACTATCTTTGGCCATCCGATTAACATTTTTCTGTTCAGCCTTTGATTTGTAATTTGTATACTCTTCTTGATCAAGGCTACCGTCATTGTCTTTGTCGGCATCATTAAAGTGATTATTAAAAAGCTTTTCACTTTTTACTTCTGATTTAGTAAGGCTGTTGCTGTTGTCAAGGTCCAATGCTTTGAATGCGGTGGTATAAGCTGATTGATTTGCATCCGCAATATTATCCAAAGCGAAGACTTGTGAACCGGCTGAGCTTACTGTCAATGCTACTACAAGCAGGGTAGACTTAATGTGTGTGTTGTTTCTCATAGAAATTTCCTAAATTAATATAAAAATGAATCCTTGTCATAGTAAGCTGGAGCGTTAATTTAAGTCTGTACGCTAGCCAACATAGCAATCTGATATATTTTTATGTTTAAGAATTTTAACCATCACTGTATAAAATTGCTGGTATTTATATACAAAATATTACACCCATTCAAAAACTTAAAATCATGAAATTCCTGATGAGTTTTTACTGATATCTGTGTAAATTGGCATAAACTATACAAATCTGTATAGTTTGAATATAGTGCCATCTTAAATGGCGATTAAGTTTAATCAGAAGGAAGATTGTTATGCCTAAGCCGATGCAAATTAAATTGTTAAAGTTCATGAGCGCCAAAACGTTGCTGTTACTCAGTTGCCTCGGCATTGTTGCTTGCGGTGGCATCGCTCATAAGCCTGCGGCATTGACGGATAATGATTGGTCTAATTATGGACGTGACTATACTAATCAACGCATGTCACCACTCACGCAGATCAACCCACAAAATGTTAAAAACTTAATGCTGGCTTGGCAGTTTAAGAGCGGTGTATCAGCAACCTTTCAGGCCACGCCGATTGTCACTAATGGTGTGATGGTTGTGGCTTTGCCTTACAATCATGTGGTTGCGCTAGACGCTAAAACAGGCCGGGACTTATGGCGCTACAAGCATGAACGCAGGGCTAATTGGAAAATGTGCTGCGGTCCAGCGAGCAGGGGTGTCGCCGTGAGCGAGGGTAAAGTGTTTATTGGCACGGTAGATGCGAGGTTGATTGCATTAGATGCAAACACGGGTGCCAAGGTTTGGGATATTGATGTTGCCGATGATACTGCACTGACGGAAAATACCAGTTCCTTAAGTAAATTGGATGCAAAAAGCCAAAAAGAGTCATACGGCGGTACTGGTATTGGCATCAATATGGCACCTGTGGTTTATCGCGGCAAGGTGATTGTAGGTGTCACAGGTGTTGGTTATGGTTTACATGTTGATACGCCAAGGCTAGATGCTCCTTTAGGTGCCGTGATAGGCGTAGATGGGCGTTATGGCCGCCCTGGTTTTTTAGCGGCTTATGAGGTTAAAAGCGGCAAGCGTGTTTGGCAGTTTGATACCATTCCGGCGCAGGGATGGGAGGGTGTGTTTGCAGAAACCACTTCTGATGGTATTCCGCTTAACCGAGATATTGCCGCCGAGAAAGCGAATTTAGAAAATAATAAAGATGCATGGCGTTATGGTGGTGGCTCTGCATGGAGTACGCCTGCGATTGACACAAAAACGAATACTTTATTTTTTGGCACTGGCAACCCGTCTCCACAAATGAATGACATTTCTCGTCCAGGTGACAATTTATATACGGTGTCATTGGTGGCTTTAGATACAGAAACTGGCAGAATAAAATGGCATTACCAGCAAGTGCCGCATGATGTTTGGGGCTATGATTTAGCTAGCCCGCCGGTATTGTTTGATTATGTTAAAGATGGCAAAAAAATTGCCGCGGTGGGTCAGGCCAGTAAAACTGGATGGTACTACGTTAATGACCGTGCAACAGGTCAGCTCATCATGAAATCAGACGCTTTTGTACCACAAAAAAATCTGTTTGCTAAAGCGACAACAGAAGGTACGGTGTTGTACCCAGGTATTTTGGGCGGCTCAAATTGGAGTCCGAGCGCATTGGACGAAAGTAATCAAACCAGTTTTGTTGCAGGCATACACTCGCCCATTAAATATACGCTGGTAGAAGAACCCGCTAAAAATGGCTTGCCCGCAATTCGCTATGCGTCATCTGAGCCAACCAAAGACCCACGCTGGGGTGTGTTATCCGCCATCAACTTAACAACAGGTAAAATGCGCTGGCAAGTAAAAACAGAACAACCGCTGATGGGTGGTGTGCTTGCCACACGCGGTGGCTTGGTGTTTATGGGTGAGGGCGATGGTAAGCTCAATGCTTACAATAGCAACACCGGTAATTTATTATGGCAAGCAGAAGTGGATGCCGGTGTGAATGCACCTCCGATTAGCTATGAAATTGATGGCGTGCAATATGTTGCAGTTGTAGCAGGGGGTAACGCGATTTTTGGCTTCCCTGCGGGGGATAATGTTTTGGTGTATGCATTAGGAAAGTAATGGTAAAAAAATCTATCATTATCGTTTTTGTTTCAATTTTGCTTGCTGCATGCGGCCGCGAGCAACAATATACAGCGCTACCTGTTAATGCCAATGTGGTGATTTTAGGCGACAGTCTCACTTATGGGTCAGGTGCAGGTAGGGGTGAGGATTACGCCAGTATCTTAGCCATTAACACGCGTTGGAATGTGATCAACGCTGGTGTGCCAGGTAATACCTCTGCAAATGGGTTAGCACGATTGCCAGAATTATTTGCGGATCATGATACTGGTGAACAAATAATTGATTTGCTGATAGTTGAACTGGGCGGGAATGATTTTCTTAAAAAAGTGCCGGAAGTTGAAACAGCTTCCAATCTGAAGGCAATATTAAAGCAGGCTAAAGCCAAAGGCATTCAAACCGTTTTGCTCGCAATCCCTGAATTTAGCCCGGTTGGGGCAGCTTTCGGCAATCTTTCAGATCATTCTTTATATGCAACATTAGCGGAAGAAACGGAGACGCCTCTGGTAGAGGAGGTGTTTACTGAAGTGTTGGCAAGAAATAGTTTGAAAGCCGATCCGATACACCCCAATGCGGATGGTTATCGTATGGTTGAAGCTAACTTGCGTAACGCTTTGCTTAAGTTAGGTTTTTTGAAGTTAAAGTGAACTTAAGGTTTGTTGGGTGTCCGTGGATTCATTTTTCTGACACTCAGGTGCTGGTAATGTGGCATGACGACTCCTATGACTTGGCGGTTGAAGGAGGCTAAATGCTAACGCATCTCACCTCCTTAAACCTAAGTTCTAGTTGTCGCACTTACTAGTTGAATCCGCCAGCCATTATTTTTTTATCAAGTATCGCTTTTAAAAACAGCACCATAGCCAGGCTGTATTTAATCGTTAATGTGACGTTTATTCAATGACTATGAACCAAGGGCAAAGTTCTAGTGATTAATTATTTCTAATTTTCAACATTAAGATTAGTTCGCGATAGAACGCCAATAAGCTGTTAAAATTTAACGTTAATTTATAAAAAAGCACAACGTGTTCGTCACTTTTCCAAATAGTAAATATCAGTTACACCAGCCCTTTCCACCAGCGGGCGATCAGCCGCAAGCGATCGACAAGCTGACACAAGGGATTAACGACGGTTTGAAATTTCAAACTTTGCTGGGTGTGACTGGCTCTGGTAAAACTTACACCATGGCTAATGTCATTGCACGTACTGGTCGTCCAGCCATTGTGATGGCACCTAACAAAACGTTGGCTGCGCAGTTGTATAGCGAGTTCAGGGAGTTTTTCCCTAACAACTCGGTAGAGTATTTCGTGAGTTATTATGATTACTATCAGCCCGAAGCTTATGTGCCCTCGCGTGATTTGTTTATTGAAAAAGACTCAAGCATCAATGAGCATATCGAACAAATGCGGCTTTCGGCTACTAAGGCGCTACTGGAGCGCGAAGATAGCATTATTGTGGCTACTGTTTCTGCCATTTACGGTATTGGCGATCCGAGTGATTACCATGGCATGGTGCTGCACGTGCAGCAGGGCGATAAAATTGAACAGCGCGACATGATTACGCGTTTAGTCGGCATGCAATATGACCGCAACGATTTTGATTTTTCACGCGGGGCGTTTAGAGTGCGCGGTGATGTCATTGATGTGTTTCCCGCTGAAAATAATGAAACCGCAGTGCGCATCTCGATGTTTGATGATGAAATTGAATCTATTACCTTATTTGACCCACTCACTGGACAGATTTTTAATAAAATCCCACGCTACACGGTGTATCCGTCAAGCCACTATGTCACGCCACGTGAAACCACTATTAAAGCCATGGAGAAAATCAAACATGAGTTGAAAGACCGGGTGGATTTTTACATTAAAACTGGCAAGTTGGTTGAAGCCGCGCGCATTGAGCAGCGCACACGTTTTGATCTTGAAATGCTCAATGAAATTGGCTTTTGCAAAGGCATCGAAAATTACTCGCGACATTTATCAGGGCGCAACCCGGGTGATCCACCGCCCACGCTGATTGATTACTTGCCCGATAATGCGCTGATGATTATTGATGAAAGTCATGTCACCGTGCCGCAAGTAGGCGGCATGTATAAAGGTGATCGATCACGTAAAGAAAACCTGGTCGATTACGGCTGGCGCTTGCCTTCAGCCTTAGATAATCGACCGCTTAAGTTTGAAGAGTTTGAACATATTATGCGTCAATGCGTGTTTGTGTCTGCGACGCCTGCGGAGTACGAAAGAACACATCAGCAACAAGTGGTTGAAATGATTGCGCGTCCCACGGGCTTGATTGATCCTGAGATTATTGTAAAACCTGCGGATACGCAAGTAGATGACTTGCTAGGCGAGATTAAAAAACGCGTTGACATTGGTGAGCGCGTATTAGCCACCACGTTAACCAAACGTATGGCTGAAGATCTCACGGATTATTTAACTGAGCATGGCGTTAAAGCGCGTTATTTACATAGTGATATCGATACCGTCGTGCGTGTGGAAATTATCCGGGATTTACGACTAGGTGAGTTCAACGTTTTAGTCGGTATCAACTTATTACGCGAAGGGTTGGATATCCCGGAAGTGTCACTGGTGGCGATATTAGATGCAGATAAAGAAGGTTTTTTACGTTCAGAACGCAGTTTGATTCAAACCTCTGGCCGCGCCGCACGTAACTTAAATGGCAAAGTGATTTTTTACGCCAATAAAATCACGCGCAGCATGAAGGCCGCCATGGATGAAACCGAGCGCAGGCGTGGTGTGCAAATAGCGTTCAACACTGCAAACGGCATTACGCCCAAAGGCATCACTAAACGCATTAAAGACATGATTGATGGCGTTTACGATAAAGATGATCTGCAACGTGAGCATAAAGCACTAAAAGAACAAGCCAATTTTGAATCTTTAAGTGAAAAACAAATCGCCAAAGAAATGAAGCGCATAGAAAAAGCCATGCACGATGCCGCTAAAAACCTGGAGTTTGAAAAAGCTGCTGATTTTAGAGATCAGCTCAAAAAGCTCAGAATCAGGTTTTATGGGGCAGAAATGCCAGACCTTGTTTGAGTTTTAGTGGGGAGTATCATGTGTAAAATTAAAGCAGAGCAGGTTTTTAATATGAACGCCAACACAAAATTTGTGTCATAAAACGTGTGAAAAAGCAGTATTTTTTAACTTTAAGGATAGGAGTTTTCAATGAAAATCACTCAAATTGTAGCAATGGTAGCGTTAGCGTTAGGCTTTTCTCAAATGGCTTTTGCTGACCATCATGGTGCAGATGGAAAGCGTTGTGCGCATAAGCCGGGCTTGCAAGCAATGGATGCGGACAAAGACGGCACAATTAGCCGTGATGAGTTTACAGAGGCACACCAAAAAATGGCTGATGAAATGTTTACAAAGCTAGATAGCAATAATGATGGCAACATCGACCAAGCTGAGCAAAAGGCGCGTAAAGGGATGATGGGTACACATTGTAAAATGCAAGGCCATAAAATGCATAAGATGGAAGATGCTACCAAGTAGTCAATAGGGGCCTCTAGTAAACGGCAGGTTTGTCAGATTTAGCTTTATGTGCTGACTGTGATAGCCAAACCAGGTGGCGCATGAGGTTGCTTTTGAATACACCAAATGTGAGTCTGCCGTTAGATGTGCGATTTTAGTTGATTAAAAACATGCTTTTGTCTATAATCGCGCGCTTGCTTGGTAGCGTTATCAAGTGAGTTTTTTCTACCTTGTCACACCACAACCTATATAAGTATGTATTTTTACTAAAGAGTGGGTGGCTTTAATCCAAAAGGAGCGTACATGCGCCATTATGAAGTAGTATTTATCGTCCATCCGGACCAAAGCGAGCAAGTGCCTGCGATGATTGAGCGTTACCGCGCGCTTGTAACTAGTGACGGCGGTGCAATG
>JAURWJ010000002.1 GCA_030655015.1 Methylotenera sp.
AACAAAGAGAAATTCTCAGCATGGGGTGGTGCTCTAACTACTGCTACTGACTTAGTGTTCTACGGTACTTTAGATCGTTGGTTCAAGGCTGTTGATGCTAAATCAGGTAAAGAACTTTGGAAATTCCAAGTGGGTTCTGGCGTGATTGGTAATGCATTCACATACGGTCAAAAAGGTAAACAATACGTTGGCGTGCTATCAGGTATCGGTGGCTGGGCTGGTGTTGCGATGAACCTTGGTATGACTAACCCAACAGACGCTTTAGGTGCTGCTGGTGGTTATGCTGAACTAGTAAAATACAACGCGGCTCCTGGCGGCGGTGCATTGAACGTATTTAGCCTATAATTAACTGTTGAAAAACAATTTAATTGTTAGCTAACTTGTTCAAGTTAGTTCATAAGCTGTAAATAAAAACGCCCCGATTCGTCGGGGCGTTTTTTTATTGGGGACTAGAGAAATTAGTTCTGAGAAAGAGTCAGTTTAGTGCTAACCCTAGCTGCAAAATTTGGTTACAATATAGGGCGATATCGTTAAGCTAAAAGAACTTTTAAAGTTAGGAATACTCTCAAGTAAGTTGACAGTAAACCTGTCGTATTTAATTAAGGAAATAACAATGTTGAAACATGTGAATAAAGTGTTAGGTTTAATTGCCTTGATGGCAGTCTTACCTGGCGTTAGTTATGCGGCAGAACTGGAAATCCCTTCACTCAACGCGGATGAAGGGCGTATTGGTGAGGTTAGACGAGTGGTCGATGAATCTGAATTTAAAGTCTGTGCAGACCCTGACAACATGCCATACTCTAATTTAAAACAAGAGGGTTTTGAAGATAAAATTGCTGAAGTGCTCGCTAAAGACTTAGGTAAAAAGCTGAGTTATACCTACGCCTACAACCGACAAGGTTTTTATAGAAACACTATCAATGCCATGCGTTGTGATGTCATTATGAGTACAACGCCAGACAATGATGCACTACGCGCCACAAAACCATATTATCGTTCTGGTCACGTGTTTATTTACAAAAAAGATAGTGGCTATAACATCACAAATTGGGATAGCCCTGACCTTAAAAGAGCAATCATTGGTGTGGTGGGTCAAAGCCCTGCGACCATCCCTATGGATGCGCATGGTTTGATTGCAAATGCCAGACCTTATCGTATGCAACGTGATTTAAATTTCCCGCCAAGTTATCTAGTAGATGATTTAATAAAAGGTGAAATTGATGTTGCAGTGGTCTGGGGCCCGATTGGTGGATATTTTGCCAAGCAATCTAAAGTGCCACTAGAAGTAGTTATTGTGCCTGAATATGAAAATGAAAACGTAAAGGGCAAGGAGTTTTGGAATATATCAGTAGGTGTGCGTAAAAAAGACAAAGAGCGCATGGCTTTGATTCAAGGTGCATTGGACAGAAACCAAGATAAAATCAACAAAATTCTAGATGACTTCGGTATTCCGCATGTTGCAGTAGTTGAAGGTGATAGCGTGATGAAGGTTTATCGCAAGGGTGCGACTAAAGCCAAAGATGAGCATAGTGACGCTAGCTCAAAATTAGAGTAAGATTACGCCGTTAATTTGAGTGCAATCGTCAACCAAATAAATAATATATACGTTAAGTAACTACGCGTTCAGTAATGCGCCAGCATGAGAGAAACGTAGCTCATTTTTGTGATAAAGATTAGGAGAAAGCATGTTAGGCAATAAAACATTAAAGTCAGCATTGTTTGTTAGTTTGTTCGCGTTGGCGGGTTTGGTTTCTGTAAATGTAAATGCGGCGGATATTGTGCTGGTTGCAACTCAGGACGGTTCACCTCTCAGCATTAAGCCAGAGTCATTTGATACGCCAGTAGCTAAAGAGTTTTTAGCAACAGGTAAAAATAAATACGTTGGTAGTGAAGATGCAATTAAAGCGGGTAAAAAGAAATATAATTTATATTCTTGCAACGCTTGTCACGGTGGTCACGGTGAGGGTGCCATTGCCCCAGGTTTGACTGGTTCTACGATGAAGTATGCTAAAAATCTAACTAACAAAGGTATGTTTGAAACGATTTGGCATGGTACAAATGGCGGTATGGGTGCTAAAGGTTTAGGTTTAATGGTGCCAGAAGATCCGACAGAAGGTTTGAAAGCTGACGATGTGTTAAAAGTAATAGCATTTATTCGTAGTAATTCTAAGATTACAGGTAATGAGTAATTTGTTTATCTAGTAAAAGTAAGTATAAAAAAACGGTCATTTATATGGCCGTTTTTTTATTATTATGTTGTAAAATGTTAATCAGTTACATTTTTATAACAATGAATGGAAATGATTGAAATGAATAAATATTTACTTTTAGCTGTGCTGTTAGCAACCCTAGGCGCATGCGGTAAATCTGGTTCTGATGCATCCTCTAGTGGCACTACATCAGATTCAGCTACAGTTAAAGCGATAGATTTCGTAACAACGCAAGATGGCTCACCATTGAAAATCGACGTGGCGTTGTTTGATACGCCTAGTGCTAAAGAATTTTTAGCGACAGGTAAAAATCCATATATTGGCAATGATGAGGCGATTGCAAAAGGTAAAAAAGTATTCCAAATGTATTCATGTGTTGCTTGTCATGGCGGGCATGCTGAAGGCGCTGTAGCGCCGGGTTTGATTGGACCTAACTTTAAATATGCTAAAAATGCCACCAATAAAGGCATGTTTGAAACGATTTGGCATGGTACAAATGGTGGTATGGGTGCAAAAGGGATTGGTTTGATGGACCCGACCGATCCTAAAAATGGCATTACCACAGATGAAACATTAAAAATAATTGCTTGGATTCGCAGTCAGGGTACCGGCATTACTGGTAACGAGTAGTTGTAGAGCTAGAAAAGTAGCGCGCTTACTGTCAATACAGTAGGCGCGTTTTTATTTGAAGGTTTACAATCTCTAACTTTATGCGCACAGTCTTGTTAGCGATGGTTGTGTGTAGTTTTTAGACTCTTTTTCGAGACATTATTGATTTATAATCATCACCGAGATAGCAGATAAACTAGAATAAATAAGGACTTTTGTGAGTATCAATGAACAGCATGATTTGCACCACGTCGTCATTGTCGGAGGTGGGGCGGGCGGCCTAGAGTTGGCAACAAAGCTTGGCGACTCTTTAGGTCGGCAGGGTAAGGCCATCATTACGCTTATTGATAAGTCTAAAACCCATGTATGGAAGCCGCTACTGCATGAAATTGCTGCGGGAAGCATGAACCCGGAAAAGCATGAGTTAGTGTATCTTGCGCAAGCACACTGGCATCATTTTAAATTCCGTTTAGGCAGCATGGATAACCTGAACCGTGCCAAACGTGAAATATCTATTGCGCCTAATTATGATGAAGATGGGGTGGAAGTGATTCCACGTCGCACTTTTAAATATGACACACTAATTATTGCGGTTGGCAGCACCACCAATGACTTTGGTGTTAAGGGCGCACGAGAGTACTCGATTGCACTCGATACGCAAGATCAGGCCGAGAGATTTCATCGACGGTTGCACAATGCGTTATTGCGCGCACAAACGCAAGCCGCCCCCGTGCAAGCGGGTCAGCTAGAAGTAGTCATTGTGGGCGCTGGCGCAACTGGCGTTGAATTATCTGCTGAGTTGCATAATACTACGCGCGAATTAGCCGCTTATGGGTTAGATAAAATTGATCCAGATCGAGATATACAAATTTCATTGATAGAAGCAAGTGATCGTGTGCTGCCTGCATTACCGCCTAAACTCTCTAGCTCGGTAGATTTGGAGTTAAGAAAGTTACGTGTACATCTTTATACGGGTGAGCGTGTGACAGAGGTCACTAGCAAGGGTGTGCAAACGCACAGTGGGCGTTTTATTCCATCTGCATTAGTGGTATGGGCTGCAGGGATTAAAGCGCCAGACTTTCTATATGAAATAGATGGTTTGGAAACAAATAGCATCAATCAGCTGGTGGTCAATCGTAATTTGCAGACGACATTAGATGAAAATATATTTGCTTTTGGAGATTGTGCTGCGTGTCCATGGATAGGTCATGATGGTGAGAACGTTCCGCCTCGTGCTCAAGCGGCACATCAACAGGCATCAATGTTACTGAAAACAGTAAAGTATCGGGTGACGGGAAAAAATAACTTGCCAGAATTTAGCTATCGCGATTATGGATCATTAGTGAATTTGGGCAGTTATACCACCGTGGGAAATTTGATGGGTGCACTTTCTGGCGGTAGCTTGGTAGTAGAAGGCTTGATTGCACGAACAATGTATCAATCGTTGTATAAGTTACATTTGATGGCGCTACATGGTTTTTGGAGTATGGCGTTATTCACGCTGTCTCGCATTATTTCAAGGCGCACAGAGGCGCAGGTAAAGCTACATTAATAACTGATAGGTAAAATCTCTGGTAATTTGGATGATAATTTGGATTTATTTGTTCATGTAACGGTAGCGTCTATGGATAACCGTCATGCATAGACTAACAAAAAGCCCAAATGCAATCACGATAGTATTATTTGGAATTTCAGCTTTTACCATGAGCAGATAAGCGCCAAGTAGCAACAGTATCCCAATATGCTCGTTAAAGTTCTGTACCGCTATTGAGTGACCCGCTCCAACTAGCTCGTGTCCTCTGTGTTGTAACAGCGCATTTAAAGGCACCACAAAGAACCCGGCAAGCGCGCCAATGATAAATAGCAGCGCTGCTGCCACTTGCCAATGCTGTACAAACGCCATTACCACTACAAGTAAGCCCATGACGATGCCTGCAGGTAGCACTTTAGTGCATTGCTCTAACTTGATATAACGCGCCGCAACAACCGAACCAACTGCAATGCCAACGGCAAGTAGTGCCATGAGCTGCGTGGCTTGTTCAAGACCAAAGTTAAGCGCACTCGCTGCCCAAGCAATAACAACCAAGCGTAATGTGGCACCAGCACCCCAGAATAAAGTTGTTACCGCCAGTGAAACTTGCCCGCGTGTATCCGTCCATAAAGCTTTAAATGAATACCAGAAATCGACCAACATAAATGCTGGATTTTTCTTAGGTAGTTTATGATCAATCGGTAATTTGGGAATATATATGTTAAATATAGCAGCGACCATATACAGTGCAGTGATAAATATCATCGCCAAGTAAGGATCATGACTCGCCAATATTCCACCTACAATTGCCCCTAAAATAATGGCGATTACGGTAGAGCCCTCCATCCAGCCGTTAGCGCTAACAAGTTTTTCTGGGGGTAACAGTTCAGTTAAAATGCCATATTTTGCGGGGGAGTAGGCGGCAGCTCCAATGCCAACGATGCCGTAAGCATATAAAGGCGGCACGCCTAAAATCATAGCAAGACTACCAATAAATTTTATTGCATTGGCGATAAACATCACGCGCCCTTTAGGCAGCGCATCGGCAAATGATCCTACAAAAGGCGCAAGTATAATATAGGCGATGACAAAAAACTGTTGCAGTAAAGGGATATGCCAGTCAGGAGAGTTCATTTGTGTAAGTAATGCAATGGCGGCAAATAATAACGCATTGTCAGCCAGCGCAGACGTGAATTGCGCTAGTAGCAATGTGTAAAATCCCTTACACATTCTCATTGGATAAGATCTTTGAGATTACATATTTTTTTTGCATTGCGGTGTCTCGAATGATGCATCATTATTTTTTATCTATAAGACTTCTGCAGCAAAGTCTGCCAGGCGCGAGCGCTCACCACGTTGTAAGGTGATGTGCCCGTTATGATCCCAGCCTTTAAAGCGATCAACCACGTAAGTAATGCCAGAGCTGCCCTCAGTTAAGTAGGGGGTATCTATCTGCGCAATATTGCCTAAGCAGACTACTTTTGTGCCTGGGCCCGCACGCGTAATCAGTGTTTTCATCTGTTTAGGCGTCAGGTTTTGCGCTTCATCAATAATCAAGAATTTATTGAGGAAAGTACGTCCACGCATAAAATTAAGTGACTTGATCTTGATTCTGGTACGAATCAAGTCTTGTGTCGCAGCGCGTCCCCAGTCACCTGCATCATCATCACTTTTATTTAGCACATCTAAATTATCTTCAAGCGCGCCCATCCATGGCGTCATTTTCTCTTCTTCAGTGCCTGGTAAAAAGCCAATGTCTTCCCCCACGGGCACGGTAACGCGCGTCATGATAATTTCAGTGTATATTTTTTTATCCAACACTTGGGTGAGTGCTGCGGCCAGTGTGAGTAAGGTTTTACCAGTACCGGCTTGCCCTAATAAACTCACAAAGTCTATTTCTGGATCCATTAACAAATTAAGTGCAAAATTTTGTTCACGGTTACGTGCAGTAATGCCCCACACGTTGTGTTTGGGTAGCAGGTGATCTTTCACCACTTCCAGCACTGCGGTGTCGCCATTTACGCTGCGCACAATGGCATGAAAAGGTTTTTCAAACTCGTAGTAAACAAATTCATTGGTTAGAAAAGTTTTACATAAGGGGCCCGTGAGTCGATAAAACATGCGGCCGGACTCTTGCCACGATTCCATCGCCTTACTATGTTGATCCCAAAAATTAGCAGGCAATTCTTTCATGCCGCTGTACAGAATATCGGTGTCTTCTAAAACTTTATCATTAAAGTAGTCTTCTGCCAGCACGCCCATTGCGCGGGCTTTAATACGAACGTTAATGTCTTTGCTTACTAAAACCACTTGGCGATCGGTGTGTTGTTTTTGTAAACAAATGACCACGCTAATAATTTGGTTATCGGCCTTGCTACCTGCTAACCCTGGCAGATCTATGTTAAGTTCTTTGGTTTGTAAAAATAAGCGCCCCGTTGCTTGCTTGTTGCCATTAAGCGATAAAGGGCTGCCTAGCTCTAGATTAGTTAAATCGGTGCCTACAATTTCTTCTAAACTACGGCTGACTTGGCGAGCGTTACGCGCAACTTCAGTGAGGCCTTTTTTATTGTTATCAAGCTCTTCTAAGGTGATCATTGGCAGGTAAATGTCATGCTCTTCAAAACGGAACAGTGAAGAAGGGTCATGCATTAACACATTGGTATCAAGGACGAACAGTTTGGCACTACCGATGGTTTTTTTGTTAGCCATACATTACTTTCTATGAAGGTGATTAAACAAAATTAGAGTATTTGAATTAAGACGTTTTTAATCAGGCTTAAAGGGTTTGAATAAAGTTTAAAACTTCTGCGGCATGACCATCTACTTTAACGCCACGCCATTCTTTTACTAGCGTTCCATTTTTATCAATAACAAAAGTGCTACGTTCAATGCCACGTACTTGCTTACCATACATGTTTTTCATTTTAATCACGCCAAATAGTGTACAGGCAAGTTCTTCAGTATCGGCCAGCAATTCAAACGGGAATGTGAATTTAGCTTTAAAGTTTTCATGTGACTTTAAACTATCACGCGATACGCCAAAAACCTCTGTGTTGTGTTGCTGAAATTGTGTATAGGTATCTCTGAACTGAACACCTTGCGTAGTACAGCCAGGTGTTGAATCTTTGGGATAAAAATAAATGACAACGGTTTTGCCAAGATAATTTGAAAGCTGGAAAGTTTTATCGCCGGTTGCCGGTAATTGAAAGTCTGGTACAGGTTGGTTTAGCATTGCAGTATCAATCTTCTATGTTTAGAGCCTACCATCATTGTTGATAAAAAGCGTTATTAAGGCAAGGGGATATTTCATGAAAACTATATTTTTTTAGATGAAAGACGGGTGTTAGTGCCGCTTCCAAAATTTTAGGCGGTTATTAGTTGGGTAGATGTAAGTTTGTAGGTAACGAGATGATCACGCGGGTGCCACCCTCCGGTCTTGCTAAAAATTGTAGCTGGCCACCTAAGGCATCGCATACTTTAAAAGCGAACGGAATGCCAAGCCCGGTGCCAAATCTTTTCGTGGTGGGGGCGTTCATGGCGCTAGGGTCTGGGATAAATGGCATGCCGCAACCTTGATCTGACAATTCTAAAATAAATGTATTGGCAGTGATTTTAAGTTGGATAGCGATTGCACCTTGATTGCTCGAGGCATCAACTGCGTTTAGTAGCAAGTTATAAATGACTTGTTCTAATAGATGCTGATCGGTAAAAATATGATCATTTTTAATCGCACCAGGTTTTGGCCAGGTTGGCAGGGTGAGTCGAATAGCTTTTTTGGCAATTTTTTGTAGAAGCGGCTCTAGCGCACCTTCTACAATATCTTTGATTCTGGTATTGCCGGGCTGCGGTTTGAGCGGGTGCAAATAAGCGAGCAAGGCGCCGGTCCAGCGCTCAAGCCGATCTACCGTGTTGATAATACCTTGTAGTGACTCACGCGTTTCAGCATCATGCTCCGGGTCGTCCATCACTTGCGCTGTCGCGCGAATGCTCGCTAAAGGGTTACGAATGTTATGCGCTAGCATGGGCACCAACAAACCCTGCGCGGCTTGCTTTTCGGTGCGCACTAAATTTTCTTGGCTTGTGAGTAACTTGTCTGCCATCTCGTTAATTGCTTTTGATAGCGAGGCGAGTTCTTCAATGCCCTCAGCAGGGGCTTTATGGCTAAGGTTGCCGGCACTGATTTCTGCCGTAGCTTTTAATACGCCCTCAATCGGTTTTACAATCGAGCGTTTTAAAAACACGCGAGAGAATATCAGCAATAATATCGCCAAAATTAACGGTGTAAATAATAAAAATGTAGATTTGCGTTTGCTTTCTTCGAGCTGGGCATCAAGTTCAACTTGTTTTTGATTGAGTAATTGCTCAGTACGGGCGAGTAATGTTTCGTAGCGATTAAAAAGCCCAGCCTCAATGTCGGTATTGAGAATTTTTTTAAGATCATCACTAGTGAGCGTTGAGTGCTGGTCAAACAGGGCTGAGGTTTCACTGACAAAAGCCTGATAGCCAGCATGTAATTCATTAATGGCGGTTTTTTCGGCATTGCCGACGGCTATTTTTTCTAATTGGCTAAAGTGGCTTTCAACTGAGTGGGTGAAATTATTATATTCAGCACGCGCTTCAATGTCGTCTAAAAAGTAAGCGTCAAACAGCTCTTTCATTTGGCGGTATAAATCACCACGTGTTTGTTGAACCTCTTGCACCACTAAATTGATACGGTTGGATTCTTGACTAGATTGCTGTTGTAAATGAATGCCAATAGCGCCAACGACCGCGACTAAAAAGATAAGTAAAATAAAAGCGAGCTCGTGAATGAGCAACAGGTCTTTTAGGGAATGTTTTTTCTTAGTCACTGAGTGTAGATAGGCTGGCGATAAAAGTATTATTCAAGCTTAAATGGCACAGGCACAGTAATGGTGAAGTTACTGCCACGTAAGGCTTCAGGCGGCGTGGGAAAAGGTTGTGCTTTTTCAACCATTTCTAACGCCTGTTTATCAAGCGCCTCATAACCACTGGATGTGATGATTTTTTTAGATTTTATCTTACCGTCACCGTCAAGTAGCAGTTCTACCGTCGCCTCGCCTTGCCAGCCGCGCATCTGTGCAATTTTAGGGTATTTTTTATGTTTACTAATCGCGTTCCATAAAGCGTTGCCATATCTTCCACGTGCATCATCTATGTCGGTTTGCTTAACAAGCGGCGGCGGCTCTTGCTTGACTGGCACAGGTGTTGGCACGGTATGCACAGGGGGAGCAGCTTCGACTTTGGGCGCCACAGCAATAACATCGGGCGGTGGCGTTGGTTGCTCAACCATGGGTTCAATTTCTTCTACTACAGGCGTAGGCAATGGTTTTATAACGGGTTTAGGTAAAGGTTTTGGCTGTATGATTTTTGGTTGCGGCTGAATCGGTTCTGGCGGCACAATGGGTGGGGGTGGAGGCTCTGGTTTTTTAACCAACTCAACTTCTAAGACGGCAGGTGTTTTTATTTCATCAAACTTAAAGTCTGGTATCACTAACACCAGCAAGCCATGCAACAACAGTGAGCCAATAACTGCCCAAATAAGTGTGTTTCCATGCGTTGTAGATTGGTGAACTGCGATATTCAAAAGAGAGAAATGCCTGCGTGATTAAAGTTAAAAGATGAGTAGTAATAAACCAAACGAAAAATTATACAACAAGCTTAATCACTATTTGAAACCTTAATGCATTTAGTAGTATTCAACCAAATGCATTAAGCGTTAAATATGAACATTAAACCATGCCATCTAACGCCTGCACCTGCACTAACGCCCCAGCCTCAAGGTTACCAACGCTTTCATCCAGCACAATAAAACAATTAGCTAACGACATTGAGCTTAATAGCGCAGAACCTTGCGCCCCTGTGGGCTTTACGCGCCAGTTGCCATCAGTATCAGCAAACAAAATACCGCGTTGAAACTCAGTACGCCCCGCGAGTTTCTTAATGGCTTGTGTACATTCTACTTTAAACACTGGTGGCGCCGCCGGGTTGGGTTGCCCCATTAACCTTAACACTGCCTCACGTACAAATTGGTAAAACGTCACCATCACCGCTACCGGGTTGCCAGGTAAGCCAAAGTAATGCGCATTGGCTACTTTGCCATAAGCGAGCGGCCTGCCTGGCTTCATGGCGACTTTCCAAAACATCACTTGCCCATGCTTGGCGAGCAAAAGCTTCATATAATCAGCTTCACCTACTGAAACACCGCCACTGGTAATCACAACATCTGCCTGCTTTGCCGCATTCAACAAAGTGGCTTCAAGCAGCGCGGGGTCATCTGCTATCGCGCCAAGGTCAATCACTTCTACACCTAAACGACTTAACATGCCATAAAGTGTGTAACGGTTGCTATCATAAACCTGACCAGTTTCAAGCGGCTTACCAAGGCTCACTAACTCGTCACCCGTTGAAAAAAACGCAACTTTTAACTTGCGATACACCTCTACATCAGCAATGCCTAGCGATGCAATTAAACCTAAATCCGCCGGGCGCATTAAATGTCCCACAGCCAGTACGGTTTGGCCAATACGCAAATCCTCACCTGCGTAGCGCACATTGGCGTGCGGCTTGGGTGCATCAATAAACGTAATGGTATCAGCCTCCAGCGAAACTCGCTCTTGAACCACAACCGTGTCAGCCCCAAGTGGCATAGCCGCCCCTGTCATAATGCGCGCACAATCACCGCCTGCCAAAACGCCATTAAACGCCCTGCCCGCAAAAGCAGCCCCAATCACTTTTAAACGTGTGGGGAGCGCCGCACCAATATCGGCCGCATTAAACGCATAACCATCCATCGCCGAATTGTCGTAATTAGGTACATTAGCAGGCGATAAAATATCCTTAGCCAACACGCGCCCTAAGCACTCACGCAAAGGTAAAAATTCAGTTTCGCGTACCGGGCTTAAAAACTGTTGAATAAACAACCGTGCTTTGGCGACTGGCATCGAGTTTGGATCGTAGTCGTCTAGGCAGCTAGGGTTAATTGCTAACGTTTCTAGTGAAGTGTCGCTAATCATTTGGTCATGGGGCATAATACATTTAGAAGTAATAATAAAGGTACAGTTTACTACGATAGGTTAGTTTAAAGCGTCGGATTGTTCTTAAGCGGTTTATTATTTCTAACAGCCCGTAGTACCGCGCTATTTGGGCATATTGACCTTTAATCATTCTTTGACCTAAATATGGATGTTGAAAAATTTTATAAGCTTCATGAATTACTGCGTAATCGTCGCACGGCATCGCCCATGGTTGAGATCATGAGCTGCCTGGATTGTTCAAAGAGTACCGCTAAACGTACAATCCAGTTCATGCGTAACAATCTAGATGCGCCTATTGAATATGATCGTGAATATCAAGGTTATCGATATAGCAAAGATAGTTACGAACTACCAGGGCTCTGGTTCTCGGCTGAAGAGCTACTCGCTTTAGTGACACTGCAAAAATTATTGACTGAGCTAGGGCCTGGTTTATTAGATCAACAACTTTCCCCACTTAAACCTCGTATACAAAAACTGCTAGCCTCTAAGCATTTAAGCTTAAATGCAATGCAACGTATCAGGCTATTACCAATTGCCGCACGCATACCCGATAGCGCATTGTTTCAAACAGTGGCGGGTGCAGTTTTAAATCAGCTAAGGTTAGAAATTCAGTATCACACCCGTGGCAGTGACACCGAAGCGATACGTACAATTTCGCCACAGCGTTTAGCGCACTATCGTGATAATTGGTACCTGGATGCTTGGTGCCACCAACGTAATGCCTTACGCAGCTTTGCGCTAGACCGTATCCGCCAAGCTAAAGTGTTAGATAAACCAGCTCAAGATGTTACAGAAGAAACGCTTGATGCTCACTATGCCGCAGGCTATGGCATATTTGCTGGAACAGCACAGCACTTGGCGATACTGCGCTTTACGCCAGCACGTGCGCGCTGGGTGGCGGATGAACGCTGGCACCCACAGCAACAAGGAGAATGGCTGGCTGATGGCGCATTTCAGCTACAAATTCCCTACGCAGACCACCGTGAACTCATAATGGACATCATGCGCCACCTGCCTGAAGTAGAAGTCATTGCCCCCAAAGAGCTGAAACAAGAAATGACCGAGCGCTTACAAACTGCATTGAAAATACATCAAACGGGTTGATAAAAATGGATTCCCACTTACTCTGAAATGACAGAATTGTAAGTTTTTAGAGTTAAAACTGCTTAGTGTAAAAGTTTCATCATTTAAAAAAGTTTGAAAATAATTTTCACAGGGTCAGGTTTTGACCCTGTGCTTATGCAAAATAACAAAATAAACACAGAACCAGCCCTTTCTCTCATAAGGGTAGAGGTCAGGGTAGGGAGGCGTATGTCAAGACGATTATTTTTGCAATCATTAGGCACACTATTGGGCAGCCTTGCTATGCCCGCCATAGTGAAAGCTAATCAATCCAACTTTAAAACCCTGCAAATCTCACCTATTGCAGGTTTTCAATACCACCAAGGCGAAACACTTTGGTCTCAACTCAGCATCAACCAAGCTGTGCAATTAGTGCGCGAAGCAGACAATAAATACGATAACCGTGCAGTACTCGTTGCTTGGCAAGGCCACAAACTAGGCTACATACCTAAACTAGATAATTCAGCAGTTTCTCAGTTACTGGATAGGGGCGAAAAACTAGAAGCGGTGATTGCCAAGTTGCAAGTAAGCAGCAACCCATGGAAAAGGGTAGAGGTGGAGGTGAGATGGGTGGTCTAGTTGATTAGAAATTGCATTGCTGAAGTTAACTAGTCATTACACTATGATACAAAATTAAGGACACACGCTTAATGGTAGAACAGCTTACAGATCTGAAAGCAATATTACATTCAAAACGCGCAAATATTTACTTATTGGAGCATTGTCGCGTGATGCAAAAAGATGGGCGGGTGCTATACCTTACCGAGGCCAAAGATGAAAATTGCTATTGGAACATCCCCATTGCTAATACTACCTGTATATTATTAGGAACAGGCACCTCCATTACTCAGGCCGCCATGCGCATGCTAGCGCAAGCTGGTGTTTTGGTCGGGTTTTGTGGTGGCGGAGGCACACCTCTGCTCATGGGTACAGAAATAGAGTGGATGACACCGCAAAGCGAATATCGCCCTACAGAGTACATTCAAGGATGGCTCAGCTTTTGGTTTGAAGAAGAAAAACGCCTACATGTCGCAAAGCAGTTTCAACAAGCTCGCATTAGTTATCTCACCACTGCATGGCAAAAAGACAAAGACCTCAAAGCAGAAGGCTTTAACCCGCAAGAAAGTGGAACCACTCAAGCATTACAGCGTTACAGTCAACAAATAACAGCGGTTACTAAAGTAGGCGACTTACTTATGCATGAGGCTAGCTTAACTAAGCAGCTCTACAAAATAGCCACTCAACTTACTGAATATGCTGACTTTAGTCGACAACACGATGGACAGGACCTAGCAAACGCATTTTTAAATCATGGTAATTATCTCGCCTATGGGCTAGCAGCAACTACTTTATGGGTGCTAGGCATCCCACATGGCTTTGCTGTCATGCATGGCAAAACAAGACGAGGCGCGCTGGTGTTTGATGTGGCCGACTTAATTAAAGATGCCATCGTATTGCCGTGGGCCTTTATCTGCGCCAAAGAAAAAATGACTGAACAGGAATTTAGGCAACAAATACTACAAAAATTTACCGAACATAAAGTACTGGATTTTATGTTTGATACAGTCAAAAAACATGCTCTAGCCCCAATAGGGTTGATAGAAACATGATCGTCACCTTTGTCAGCCAATGCCAAAAAAAGGCACTCAACCGTACCCGCCGCGTACTTGATGCCTTTGCCAACCGAATCGGTGACAATACATGGCAAACCGTCATCACGGAAGATGGCTTAATCGCCGTTAAAAAACTCCTGCGCAAAACCGCCAGTAAAAACACTGCCGTCAGTTGTCACTGGGTACGCTCACGTGCCAGAAGTGAGCTGGTTTGGGTGGTGGGGAATCGGAGCAAATTTAATGCTCAGGGGATTGTGCCAGTGAATACCACACAAAAAGAATTGCCTATTAACCTTTGGGAAAACAATTGGAGATATTTACCCATTATCAAGTCATTAGTAGCTGTCGCAGCTTTGCTTCACGATTGGGGTAAAGCCAGTGCTTTGTTTCAAGAAAAATTGCAAAAAGCCAGTAAAGAAAGCGACCCATTAAGACATGAGTGGGTTTCTTGTCTTTTACTAATTGGTTTAGTAGAGCTGTCTGATAATTTCGATGATGATGCTGGCTGGTTAACGCTCTTGATAGATGGGAGCTGGAACGAATCAAGTTTAAAGCATCAGCTCGTTTCCAAAAAATTAGTCAAGCAAAGCCCATTCACACAACTACCACCTTTAGCGCAAATGGTTGCTTGGCTCATCGTTTCACACCACCGCCTGCCTAACTTTAAAGGTGAAGATTCAACAAAATATAGTGAAGCGTATCGGCCTCATCTTAAGGACATTCTAACAACCATTACTGCTGAGTGGGGTTATCAAAATCCATCAGATGATAAACGGCTGGCAGCTTGTTTTGAGTTTCCTCATGGCTTACTTAATAACGCTGCTGAATGGCAACGGACACTAAAAAAATGGTCAGGTCGGCTTTTAGAAGAACAGAATCACGCTAAAGAAATTTTAGAGAATGGCGCATGGCGAGTTGTATTGCACCATGCTAGATTGAGCCTAATGCTGGGCGACCATTTTTATTCATCATGCGAACAAGATGCAAAATGGCAGACTGAAGTTAATCTATATGCCAATACAATGCGAAACGATGAAAAACAAATGTTACCCAAACAAAAGCTTGATGAGCATTTAGTCAGGGTAAGTGATTATGGATTAAAAGTCTCCCAGTCTTTATCTCGCTTTAGTCACGATATGGAGTCTGCACATGATGTCATTAAGCTCAAGCAAAAAAGTCCTACTGGATACGAGTGGCAAGATAAAGCTGTTAGCGCGATAAGCAAACTTAGAAGTACGCACAGTGGCATTGCAAAAAATGGTTGGTTTATTGTCAACATGGCAAGTACAGGCTGTGGGAAAACCATCGCCAATGCCAAAATCATGCGTGCATTATCCGAAGATGCTGATTCACTGCGCTTCATTCTTGCACTCGGGTTAAGAACATTAACACTACAAACAGGTGATGAATATCGCGACAACATTGGGCTTGCAAATGACGAGCTTGCTGTCCTTATTGGTTCATCTGCGGTTCTGGCACTTCATAGCGAATCAAAACAAAACCAACAGAAAGATGAGTTTACTCTTGAAGATGCAGGCGCTGAGTCTAGTGAAGAGTTGCTGAAAGAGGATTTAGACGATTATGAAATACCGCAAGACTCTCCCACAGCAGACTTTCTAAATGCATTAATTCCCATGCGTGATCACACAGCAAAGGCCGCACAAAAAAATAAAGCATTCTTATATAAACCCGTGCTTGCTTGTACGATAGACCATATCATTGCAGCCACCGAAACCACACGCGGAGGCCGATATATCTTGCCCTGCCTGAGATTATTGTCATCTGACTTGGTCATTGATGAAGTAGATGATTTTGATGGTCAAGACTTAGTGGCAATTGGGCGTTTAATTCACTTAGCTGCCATGCTTGGGCGCAAGGTGATGATTTCATCGGCCACTATTCCCCCATCGTTGGCAGAAGGCTTTTTTAATGTGTATCAAGAAGGCTGGCGTCTGCATCAGCGTTTTATGAATGCCCCGCAAGAAATTCACCTCGCTTGGGTCGATGAGTTTCAAACAGAGGTCGCGACAGTATCAGTGCAAACTAACGTTTTAGAAAATAACCAGCAATATCAAGGTTTGCATCAAAGCTTTATTCAAAAGCGTGTGGCACAACTTCATACGCAACCAATCAAAAGAAAAGCCAGCATTGTCCGATTTGCTGACTATCAAACAAGACAACTCAACCCCGCAGAGCTCGAACAAGCTACCCAAGCCTATTTCACACAGATTCAAACTAAAATTGTTGAATTGCATAGTCAACACCACACCATAGACGCCATCAGTCAAAAGCGTGTGTCATTTGGCATTGTACGTGTGGCTAATATTCCGCCCTGTGTCGCATTAACACAATATTTGCTTAATGCAACTTGGCAAATAGATATAACTCCCAAAGCCATGGCATATCACAGTCGTCAAGTTTTGCTGCTCAGACATGAGCAAGAAAAGCATCTTGACTCTGTGTTAAAGCGCAAAGAAAAAGCGGGTGAAATAGCGAGTGCATTTAAAAACACCATCATTCGTGAACATATTGATAGCGCAGACAATAATGACATCATTTTTATTCTAGTGGCGACGCCTGTTGAAGAAGTCGGACGCGACCATGATTTTGATTGGGCTGTCATCGAGCCATCGTCTTACCGCTCCATTATTCAGTTGGCTGGTCGTGTAAAAAGGCATCGCAATCAAGAGGTAACACAGCCCAATATCGCCATCATGCAATACAACCTAAAAGCGATTAAAAATGATGTAAAAGCCGCCGCCTTTTTACGTCCTGGCTTTGAGCCACGGACACCAACTAAAAGCTTGAAATATAAAAATATTGATGCATTGTTGGACGAGTCAGCAATTAACCAAGCGATTAACGCGATACCACGCATACAAACGCCTGAAACATTGAAGCCAAGAGAGCAGCTTGCAGACCTTGAACATCAAGCACTCAAAGAAAAACTAACCAGCTACAATGCACATGGCCCTAAATATTTACAGGCATGGCTGAGTGAAAGTTGGTGGCTCACTGCCATGCCACAACGCAATAATCGCTTTCGTGAAAGCGCACCAGACATCGCTATTTATTATTGTTGGCATGAAGGGGAGTTAGCGTTTCATTTAAAAACAGACAGAGGTGTGTGGGCTAAATGCCAAGCAACAATGGGCATACAGCCTGCCAGTGAATTAAGTGAAATTGAAGCTAGTCGCCTTTGGTTAAAGCGTGACTATGAAAGTATTTTAAGAAAACGCTGTGAGATTGAGTCTGAACAGATGTTGAATGAAGAGTTAATGAAAAAACTGGAGCGGGAATCAAAGCGTTTTGGGGAAATTACGATACCAGAACAGAAAAAAGATTTTTTCTATTCAGATAATTATGGTTTGTATTATTAAAAATAAGGAGGATCGTTATGGACGCAATCCATCAGTTTTTTGCTGATAGAAAAACCGCTTGGCTTAAAGCCAAAGGCAAATCAGATGCAACAGACGAAGAAAAGTCAGAATTAGAGCAGCAGGCGAGTGAACGCTTTGCCTTGGCAAGCTGGTTGCCTGATGCAGCCAAGCGGGCGAGCCAACTTTCGATAGTGAGTCACCCGAGTAAATTTAGTCACCCTAGCGCAAAAACAACCCCCATTATTGCTAAAGCGACTCCTAAAGCAGATGGTTATTTGCGGACAGGCAATGTGGAGTATCCACTTGATGTGTTTGGCAATGCGGCGGCTATGGATGTTTACAAATTCTTAAGTTTGCCGATGCTAGATGGTCGGATGGTGCTTGAGCATTTGGAAGGTGATACGCCAGAAGTAAAAGCTATATTGGATATACCAACTGCCAACTATGACACATTAAAAGAGGGTTTTCTGTCTGTTAAGCAATCAGAAGGCAATAAAACTTATTCAGACCGACTGGTGAAGCAAGTTTATTTCCCCGTGGCGGCAAATCAATATCATTTACTGTCTTTGCTAACGCCTTCTGGGGTGATCAGCAAACTGAAAGGTACGATTGATGCTATGCGCTTTTCTGAGCAAGCGAGTGAGGCGAGAGATTGCCGCAGAAATGGTCTAGCACATGAAACAGGGTATGACGATGTGTTGAATTTAACCGTCACAGCGTATGGCGGCACACAGCCTCAAAATGTATCTGTTTTAAATAGCCAAAATGCAGGGCGAGCATATTTGCTTATGAGTGCACCGCCAACCATTGAAAAGCGCTCTGTGCGATTGCCTAAAAATGACTTTTTCAGTCAATCTTTACGAAGCAGGTTATTCAAAGAGCCTATGCATGAACTCCACAAATTGATGGCGCTAGACATCAATAATATAAAAATTCGTACAGCCATTTCTAACCTCATTATTTACATTGTCAAAATGGTCGCTCAAGAGGCTGAGTCAATACGTGATGCTGATGTGGGCTGGTCTGCAAGAGAACATTACCAAGGGCTTGAAGCCTGTCAGCGTATTTGGCTAGATAACGTGTATCTATCAGAACGCTCAGTGCAAAATGAATGGCTCGAAAAGTTGGCACGACAGTTTTCACAATGGTTTATGGCTATGTACAAAACTACTTTGAGTGCTGAAGCTATCATACTTAGTGACCATGAATTATTGCATGTTGAGGGCTTTATCGTAGATGTGCTGAATGAAGATGAGGAGTTACTCAAATGAGTATTAAACGCTTTTTAGTGCTACCCCATTTAAAAATTCACAACGCCAACGCCATGAGCAGCCCTTACACCATTGGTTTTCCAGCCATGACGGCTTGGTTAGGTGCGGTGCATGCCATTGAGCGAAAAATGCATGCGCTTAATCTGTCCGAGCTTAACTCTCTGCGCTTCTTATCCACAGCCATAAGCTGTCACGACTTTGATTTGCAAACTTATCGTGGTGAAAATGACTATGTGTCATCTATCGTTAGTACTGCTAATCCACTTGATAAAGATGGCAATCGCCCAGCCTTCGTGGAAGAGGCACGGTGTCACTTAGAAGTGACTCTGTTGATTGAGTGTGTCGGTTTAGACCCAGATCACGATGCCATTCTATTAGAGCAGGTTGATAACATTTGCAAATCCATGAAGTTTGCCAGTGGTGATTTACTGGCTATGAAAAAACAGCAATTGTTTACTTTCGATGAGGATGATGAAACAGCTTATCAACCGATAGTGCGGCATTTAATGCTTGGCCACGTTTTGATTGAACGTAGAGATTTAATGGCAGCAGAAATGAAGCAAGGCGCAGATGCACTAGATGCCATGCTAAACCACCTAAAAATTATGCATCGCTCAACGCAAGATGATAATGGCAAGGTCACTTGGTCAAGTTCCCGCAAAGCCAAAGGTTGGATAGTGCCAATTAGTGTTGGTTTTCAAGGTATTTCACCACTTGAAAAAGCCATTGAGCAACGTGACCCAGAAACCCCACACCGCTTTGCAGAGGCAGTGCTGACTTTAGGTGAGTTTGTCTTAGCCTATAAAGTTGGCGATGATTATTCCATCGAAGATATTTTATGGCAATACCAATCCGACACAGAAAATGATTTATACCTGTGTCAAACCCAAAGCATTACAAACCCAGGGAACGTATAAACTTAGGAGAATAAAAATGGCAAAAAATGAATCAATGATCGCGTCAGTATTAGCTTTTGAAAAAAAATTAGTATGTTCTGATGGATATTTTTACGGCACAAGTTGGGAAAGCAGAACAGCCAAGGCGACGCCGTTAGCGCTCAATGAAAAATCAGTACGCGGCACGATTTCAAACCGTCTGAAAAAAGCAGTAGCAGATGACCCGATGAAGCTCAATGCCGAGGTGGAAAAGGCCAACCTGCAAAGAGTGGATGCATGCTCGCTTGGCGAAGAGCAAGATACCTTAAAGCTTAATTTTACTGTGAAAGTACTTGGCAATATTGAAGCGCCATCAGCTTGTAACAACGCAGCTTTTAAAGCCAGTTATGAAAAAGTAGCTAAAAGCTATGTAGCACAAGAAGGCTTTAAAGAATTAGCCAAGCGTTATGCACTAAATTTTGCCAATGGTCGATTCCTGTGGCGTAACCGTGTGGGTGCTGAGGCGATTGAGGTTGTGATAAATGTCGCTGGGGAGGATTTGGTATTTAATAGCTTGGATTACCCACTTAAAAACTTCGACAAATCAGATAGCAAAGTCGAAAAACTCGCCGCTCATATTGCAGATGCTTTAAGTAGCAAAACGCCTTATTTGCTTCTCACTGTCACAGCTTATGCCAAAGTGGGTAAAGCACAAGAAGTTTATCCCTCTGAAGAACTGGTGCTGGATAAAGGCAAGGGCGACAAAAGCAAGATTTTGTATGCTGTAAATAATGTAGCCGCAATGCACAGCCAAAAAATTGGCAACGCACTACGCGCCATTGATACATGGTACCCAGATTATAGTGATCCAGAAAAAAGTGCAGGCCCAATTGCCATTGAGCCATATGGCGCAGTCACTAATTTAGGCATAGCATTCCGTAACCCTAGGCAGAAAAATGACTTCTACACCTTATTTGACCGCTTTGCACTTGGCGAGTCATTAGAAAGTAAAGAGCAAGAGCATTATGTGATGGCGGTATTAGTTCGTGGTGGGGTGTTTGGTCAAAGTGGTAAGGAGTAACCCATGCGACACTACATAGAACTCACTTTGATAAAGGACAGCGAAATTTCGCCCTACTTTATCTGGAGCAAGTTATATACACAACTCCACCTCGCCTTTGTCGAGCAAAAAGACGCAAACGAGCAAATTCACTATGGGGTGAGTTTTCCTGAGTACAAATCCGTAGAAGTCAAAGGCAAGCAAATCATGCTTTTGGGGTCTAAGCTACGGGTGTTTGCCAATAGCGCAGATGAGTTGGAAAAGCTTAATTTAGACAAATGGCTAGAGCGTCTCACTGATTATGTACATATCAAATCAGCTAAACAAGTGGAGCATGTTACGCACTTTTTAACCGTAAATCGCTACCGTTCGCAAGCAAACGCTGAAAATCTGGCGAGGCGTTACGCAAGTAGACATAACGTTAGCGTGGAAGACGCATTAAAGCGTTTAGAAGGGTTCAAGCAAAAGTTAGAGCCATATCCATATATACAATTGAAAAGCCTAAGTGGAGCGCGTGAGTTTAGCCTTTGCGTTAAACAAACGACAGTGGAGCAATCAAAAGCTGGTAAATTCTCCACCTATGGACTAAGTGCTACCAGCACAGTGCCACATTGGTAACCTATTTGAAAACCAATAAATTTTGCTCTTTAAAAAAATGGAATAAAAACAAACGGTTATATCAAGGCTGAGAATGGATGGTTAAAACAACAAAATTAACCGCCAAGCCTTGATATAACTGATTTTTTTCGTCTAAAATGACTGTAAGCCGCCGCACACGCGGCTTAGAAATCATGAATTTCTTGCAGGTTCTTTTCCGATATGTAAGCCGCCGCACACGCGGCTTAGAAAATTTGAAATGGGATGAAGATGTAGCGGACTACGTAAGCCGCCGCACACGCGGCTTAGAAAGCTTGAAGTTTTACTTCGCCCTCATGAATTTCGTAAGCCGCCGCACACGCGGCTTAGAAAAGTCAGGTGATGAAGGAGAGCAAGCAGTTTGGGTAAGCCGCCGCACACGCGGCTTAGAAATGATGGCGTGAAGTTCTTAGAAAAACCACCAAGTAAGCCGCCGCACACGCGGCTTAGAAATTATAAAGTGTCTTTTGTTGTTCGTAGATAATGTAAGCCGCCGCACACGCGGCTTAGAAATTGTCAATTAAATCGATATCGTTATCAGACAAGTAAGCCGCCGCACACGCGGCTTAGAAATGATGGTCAAAGTCTATTTATATGAAGTTACTGTAAGCCGCCGCACACGCGGCTTAGAAATTCACCTGCGATCCCAGTTAAATAATGTTTAAGTAAGCCGCCGCACACGCGGCTTAGAAACTGAGCGTGCTTTACCCTCAAATAACAGAAATGTAAGCCGCCGCACACGCGGCTTAGAAATACTGGTTACATTTGAGGCCTTTAAATACACCGTAAGCCGCCGCACACGCGGCTTAGAAAAATGTACACGAGTTACCGCGTCACGCTTTTGTGTAAGCCGCCGCACACGCGGCTTAGAAAATTAATAGAAACTAGCAATGAATTATTTTGCCGTAAGCCGCCGCACACGCGGCTTAGAAAAATTTAAACCGTGTAAACCGACACGTTCGGACGTAAGCCGCCGCACACGCGGCTTAGAAATATCGCACAGCCAAGCTTAAAGAGATTGGTTCGTAAGCCGCCGCACACGCGGCTTAGAAATTGAGCGTTTACAGATTGACCTACAGGACAGAGTAAGCCGCCGCACACGCGGCTTAGAAAAGCAACAGCTGGTAAAAGATTCAGGTCAACAAGTAAGCCGCCGCACACGCGGCTTAGAAAAGAAGTACTAGTTCTAAATCTAAACGGTGTAGGTAAGCCGCCGCACACGCGGCTTAGAAAAGACGGCAAACCACTAAAAGCAGTACTGATGAGTAAGCCGCCGCACACGCGGCTTAGAAAACAATAAAGATTAACAGACATAGTTAGCCAATGTAAGCCGCCGCACACGCGGCTTAGAAATTAATCAAAAACACAGGTAAAGACGGATAATGGTAAGCCGCCGCACACGCGGCTTAGAAAGTAATGTTTCTTACATTTCCGAATTGGTCGTTGTAAGCCGCCGCACACGCGGCTTAGAAACTTTAGAGAATGATTCTAAAAACTCCACTGTTGTAAGCCGCCGCACACGCGGCTTAGAAAAATGTTATAAAACAGTTACTTGCTGGCACTGGGTAAGCCGCCGCACACGCGGCTTAGAAAGCATTTATTTGTGCGGAATCAATCCCAGATTCGTAAGCCGCCGCACACGCGGCTTAGAAATCAATGTGTAAAGGTAACTTATACTTGTAATTGTAAGCCGCCGCACACGCGGCTTAGAAAATTTGCGTCCAATGTTAAAGGGGCTACGCAAAGTAAGCCGCCGCACACGCGGCTTAGAAAATTGCAAAAACCGCCCAGCGCGAAGTTGTATCGTAAGCCGCCGCACACGCGGCTTAGAAATGTGCCAGATATTAAAGACGATGGTGATATGTGTAAGCCGCCGCACACGCGGCTTAGAAAACTCTGAAACATTGCTTGAAGGCGAAAGCTTTGTAAGCCGCCGCACACGCGGCTTAGAAAGCTTCGATTTAACCAGCGGCCTAGCGGTAATTGTAAGCCGCCGCACACGCGGCTTAGAAAATAAGTGCGGTTAGCGCCATTGTTGAAACCATGTAAGCCGCCGCACACGCGGCTTAGAAAATCAATCTACCATGCCCAGCAATTATGCCGTTGTAAGCCGCCGCACACGCGGCTTAGAAACTCAATGCAACGCCGAGGAACACAAAGAGTATGTAAGCCGCCGCACACGCGGCTTAGAAAATCCGTTAGTGTCGTAGGTTCTGTTAGTCATAGTAAGCCGCCGCACACGCGGCTTAGAAAGATTCAATACCAGTGACGGTGGCAAAGAGACTGTAAGCCGCCGCACACGCGGCTTAGAAATACAACAACTGATCTGCATGTGAGATTGCTTGGTAAGCCGCCGCACACGCGG
>JAURWJ010000004.1 GCA_030655015.1 Methylotenera sp.
TTACTCAAATATGGCTTGGCTGTAGTGCTGATGTTTGTAGGTACCAAAATGCTAATTGTAGAATGGTTTAAAATACCAGTAGCAGTTTCATTAGCGGTGGTCATTGCAGTGTTGGGCATTAGTATATTACTCAGCTTAAAAGCTACACGCCACAAGCCTGTACTCTAGCAAGGCCTTAAAAAGCAGATACCCTGCAGCCGCCTCATTGGTGAATGTAGCAAACTAGTGGTAGTGTGGGCAAAACGCTCTTATTTGCCCACACTACAAAATAAACGTTGTGAGTAACTACTCACCGCAAGCATGCGGCGAAACTTTATAACTTTAAGCCAAATAAAAAGCCCGCTTTCGCGGGCTTTTTATTTGATGCTATTACTGATTTAAAGTAACTTAAATCTCTATCTGTGGACGACCTGCTTCTGGCCAATCCAAGTGGAAGAACTCACCACGCGGTTTGTCAGTACGCTCATAAGTGTGCGCACCGAAGTAGTCGCGTTGACCTTGTAGCAAGTTAGCTGGCAATACCGCACTGCGGTAACCATCGTAATAAGCCATCGCAGCCGCAAAACCTTGTGCTGGAATACCGTTTGTGACTGCCAAGGCAATCACTTTACGCCAACCTTCTTGACCATCGTTCATGGCTTGCGTGAAGTATGGATCTAACATCAAGTTTTTCAAACGTGAGTTCAATGCGTAAGCATCAGTGATTTTTTGCAAGAAACGTGCACGGATGATACAACCACCACGCCAGATTTGAGCAATTTCACCGAAGTTCAATTTCCAGTTGTAAGCCACTTGTGCTTTATCAATCAATTGGAAACCTTGCGCATAAGCACAGATTTTTGAGCAATATAAAGCGTTCTTAATCGCTTCGATAATTGCTTTTTTGTCGCCTTCAACTTTAATGGTTGGGCCTTTTAAGATTTTGCTAGCTTCAACACGCTCTTCTTTTAAGCTTGAAAGTGCACGTGCATAAACAGCCGCAGCAATCGCATTTGCTGGTGCGCCTAATTCAAGCGCATTCGCCGCAGTCCATTGACCTGTACCTTTTTGACCAGCAGTATCTAGAATCTTGTCTACCAAGAAGCCAGGACCCATTGGGTCTTTTTGTTGCAGAATATCAGCAGTAATTTCAATCAAGAAACTTGATAATTCGCCTTTGTTCCACTCTTCAAATACTTTACCGATTTCATTTGCTGGCATGCCTAGCAAGTTTTTCATCAACCAGTAAGCTTCGCAAATTAATTGCATGTCGATATATTCAATACCGTTGTGTACCATTTTTACATAATGGCCAGCGCCATCAGGACCAATGTATTCAGCACAAGAGAAGCCGCCTACAACAGGCTTGCCTGGTTTGCCACCTTCTAAAGGTTCGCCGGTCACCGCGTCAACTTTAGCCGCAATATCACGCCAAATTGGCTCTAAGCTTGCCCATGCCTTACGGGTACCAGATGGCATGAGAGATGGACCAAAGCGCGCGCCAGTTTCGCCACCAGAAACGCCTGAGCCAATAAACTCAATGCCTTTTGCAGCAAGTTCTTTTTCACGACGAATGGTATCTGTCCACAATGAGTTACCGCCATCAACAATGATGTCGCCCTGCTCCAAGAAAGGCAACAAAGCATTGATCGTTACATCGGTTGCACTACCCGCTTTAACTAACAATACAATTTTACGTGGGCGTTTAATACTTAATACAAAAGAAGCCAAATCTGTATGCCCAACTACATTCTCATGTGAAGGCTCATTTTTTTTACATTCTTCAATAAAATTGGTCGTTTTTTTAGGATCGCGGTTATAAACCGCAATAGTGTAACCGTGATCGGCAATATTTAAGGCTAAATTCTGGCCCATGACAGCCAAGCCAACTAGGCCAATATCAGCATTTCTTGTAGTCATTTATCTTCTCTTTTGGAGTTGTTTAATGGAAAGGGTGTTTTTGTGGTTAAGATTATAAAACTTTTTGACGGTCTTAATTGCAGAATTTTAAGGTGGAGGCCCAATTATTTTCTAATTGTTTCAGGCAATAAAAAAAACCGGCCCTAAATCCAAGGGGTTCGTATTGGTATTATTGCAACCCAATCCATTTAGTAGTCACTACTTCTACCCGTTGAATAACCTTGAGGAATATCATTTTGCCACTCGCCACAATCTGCACAGCGATGATCGTGCATGGTCGGACTAAGCTCTAAATGTGCGCTGCCGCAGAATTTGCAATGTGTAGCATGTAGCTCAGGTGTTTTATGGTGATTTTCGTGATGTTCTGTAGCTACTTTCGTGCTACCTAATCCGTATTTATTGTCCATGGCCAACTCCATTGTGAACATAAGCGTGGATCGTTCAAGTTACGCCTTTTTTAAGAGATAGGCAATGTTTTTAGTACTCAATTTATGGTCGGAATCGTATGGGCTTAGGTGCTAGCCAACCTGGCATTTTGAAGTATTTTGTGTGTTTTGATTATCCATTGATACGGCTAGACAAAAGGCTGGGTCTAACGGCATGCGTTGCGGGTGTCTACACCAAGCCTTGCGTCCAGCTTGCATTTGGCTGGTAAGCCTCCACCCAAGCTTGCACTTCAATAGCAGGCATCGGGCGGGCGATGCCGTAGCCTTGCACCACAGCACAACCCATGCGCAGCAGCCATACACCTTGCTCTGCATTCTCCACACCCTCGGCTACGACCTTACGTTTAAAGTCACGGCTCAAGCTGATCACACCGGCGACTACCGCCAGATCGTCAGCATCTTGCAACATATCGCGAACAAATGACTGGTCAATTTTAATGACCGCAACCGGGAGTCGGCGTAAATAAGTCAGTGAAGAGTACCCTACGCCAAAGTCATCTAAAGCAAAACTCACGCCTAGAAGTTTACAGTTGTTGATGGTATGTGCGACACCTGCCACATCTTCAATCGCTGCGGTTTCTGTGATTTCCAGCTCAAGTTTTTTAGGTGAAACTTCAGGAAACTCTGCCAATAATAATGCAAGGCGTTCTGCAAAATCAGCCTGCACCATGTGCTGGGCAGCGATGTTGACGCTCACTTGGAAATCAAGTCCCGCGTTCTGCCAAATCACAATTTGGCGTAAAGCATCGCTAATCACCCACTCACCCAGCGGAATAGAAAAATCCGTATTTTCAATAATCGGTAAAAATGTAATGGGTGGGCGCAAGCCTAATTCTGGATGTTGCCAGCGAATGAGTGCCTCCATGCCAACAACCTTGCCTTCACGCAAATCAACTTTTGGTTGATAAAATAAACGAAACTCTCCATTTGGCAAAGCTGCTTCTATTCTTTCGCGGTCTTGGCGTAAACCACGGAATTCTCGATCATGGTCGGCATCAAAAAGTTGTATGCGGCTGCCTCCGCTCACTTTGGCTTGATACATGGCGTGATCCGCGTGGCGCAGTAAGGTGTCTGGTGCATTATTGTCAGCGGGAAAAACAGTATAGCCAATACTTGAAGAGATGCTGACCTTCTCCCCGGCAATGTCATAGGGAATTTTTATTGTACTGAGTAAACGATTCAGTATTTGTTCACATTCACCGATGTCATTTAAGCCACACAGCAACACAGCAAACTCATCCCCGCCAAGCCGCGCCACGGTATCACCATCGCGCAAACACACGCTCATGCGCACTGCTAATTGCACCAACAAATAATCACCCGCTTCGTGGCCTAAAGTATCATTGACAGGTTTAAACCCATCAAGGTCAAGGCAACAAACTGCTAGCACTTCACCAGAACGTTCTGATCGCGCCAGCGCCTGTTGCAGGCGATCTGCCAGCAGGGCGCGGTTAGGTAGCTGTGTGAGCGGGTCATGGTAGGCCATGCGTTCTAAATTCTGCTGCTGTTCTTTGGATTCAGTAATGTCTGAAAACAAGCCGACATAATTTGTAATATTTTGCGCCTCATCACGCACAGTAAAAATATCCAACCATGCGGCATAGACTTGACCATCCACTCGACGATTCCATGTTTCACCGCGCCATTCACCATTGGATGCGGAGACTTGCCATAGCTGCTCAAGTAAACTTTGGTCATAAGTACAAAACCCTAAGTCCTGTGGTGTATGCCCGATAGCATCGGCATGCAAATAACGCGTAATTTCGGTAAAAGCTGGATTAACCTCAATAATACGTGCCTCTGCATCCGTAATAAAAATACCATCATGTGCATGATCAAACACACTGGCAGACAAGCTCATACGATCCGTATTATTACGTAAGGCTTGCATGGTCTGGCGTAATTTAGTGCGCATTTCCAGCACATTGGCCATTAAGGTGTTTGGTTTTGCTATTAAATCATCCTGATTTAAATCTCCAGCAGCAATGCGCTGTACAACGTCAATCGCCAATTCAGGATCTCCCCCGATCGGGTCTAGAATCAGGTGGCGTAATTGCCATAAAATAACGGCAATCAGCAAAGCACCAAGCAAGGCTCCGGCAACAATCACAAACCATGAATTAGCCAAGCCAACGGCACGCGCCTCACTTAATGGATAGGCGACAACAACCTTAAACCCCCATTTTGGGATATCTTCGGTAACAAATATCCAGTTATCTGGTCGCGCTTGCAGTAGGCTGGCGGCTTTATTTTGGCTGATATGTGATGAAAGAAAGCGTATTTTATTAGATTCATCTAACACTACCGCAAACCCTGTTTTTAGTTGCCGCATATTTTGTACGGTGTCGCGCAGCACTTTCATGTCTACTTTATACCCCACATAATATGCGCCGATGACTTGTTCTTTTTCATCAAATAGTGGGTCATAACGGGTGATGTACGGCTCGCCCAAGATATTCACAACGCCATGAAATGATTGACCGTTGCGTAATTCGCCAATCACTTTGCCATCAGGGTTGAGTGAGGTGCCTACGGCGCGCAAACCGTTTTTTTGCTTAACATTGGTGGCAACGCGCAAAAAATTATCGCCGGATTTTACAAATAATGTTGCCGTGCCCCCCAGCAAGTTACTTACATCATCCACCAAGTCTGTATTGTTTGCGATCGGCGTTTCCCCCAGCTTGATGTTTGGTAAGGTTAAATTATCAACCTTTATTATTCCATCAACATTAGGTGCACCTAAGGCTTTGCTATGTTGTTTCAGCAGGGTTAAAGCAGCGTTGGCTTGCTCGCTCACCAGTTCATCCGTCACGTTAAGTAAACGTGACAGTGTCAGCGCTTGCTGGCGGGCGTTGGTTTGGATGTTATCCAGCTGCTGAGTAGTTTGTTGCCCAGTGAATACAAAAGGGGCTGCCACTAACAGAATTAGCACGGGCAACAGAAAACGCCAGATTGTGGAAATCTTTTTTCGCATGTTAGAAAAAGGGTGTGTAACAAGACTAAATTGGAAGTCATGCTAGCATAAATTAGCCATGATTAAGGCTGTGATTAAGCTAGCTTGAACTGGCTTTTTACCTTGTTGAAGTAAGTTTCCTTAGAGAATTTTATTTTTTTAATTGTGGTTTACACGCAGTATATGCGATTTTTTCGCCATCATTCAATGTTGTTGCGTCACCGTTAATCTCCAAGGCAATGATACCGCTGGTAAACCGGTTGTTGCTATCACTCGCTTTAGTTAAATTCACCTCATGTGTTGGATAAATTAACCACGCATCATTGCCATTGTTCAGCATGCGTACATAAAAACGCTTATTGCCTTCACAAACATATTCCGTTGCATTGGCTGGGGCACGTGATTGCTCTTTGCTATCTGACCCGAACGGATTAGACAGGTTAATCGAGCTGCATGCGGGCAATATGGCAAACAAACCCAGTGCTAGCCATAATGTTTTTAATTGTGTGAGCATCATTACAGGCCTTTTAAGTTGAAAAATAAGGGTTACATTTTGCCATGTTTAAGCTAAGCGCGCTTAAATTTACTGATGCCCTGCACGGCTCAATCGATCTAACACCGCTGCCCATTCTGGGGTATGGGGCGGCAACTCTACTAATAAGCAATCCACTTTCATTGCATCCAGACTGTGGAGCGTACTATATAACTGCTCAGCAACTTTATAGGGTTGATCGGGCAAGGTCATGGCCGTGCAGCTGGGAGCATCGCCTTTGCCTATCAGCATTGCGGCACAAGTGACATGCGCCTCGGCAAAGGTTTTACAGGCTTGATTAAGCGATACTCTATCGTTAAATAACCGTAGTGGCGTGCGCGGTGAATAATGCAAAGCATGCTGCCCCGGTGCTTTTGGTGTGACTTGGCTTACATCAAGATCAATATGATCAGCGGCTTCATCGCTGGCAGTCGCGTTAGTCGGCTTAACATTTGCTACCTTGGCAATCTCCCCTTCACTAATCATGCCTGGTCGCAGTAGCTGCCATTGCCCATTTGCTGCCACGCTTACAATGGTGGATTCAATCCCGATATTGCATGCACCGCCATCTAATACTGGCATCGCCTCGCCCAAGCCCGCCTCTACATGTTGGGCGGTAGTTGGACTTAACTGCGTAAATAAATTGGCAGAAGGTGCTGCAACACTTAAACCACTTTGTTTAAGCAAGGCAAGGGCTAACGGATGACTCGGCACGCGTAGTGCAACCGTAGGCTCATCACCACGGACTACGTGGGATACATGGCTTTTTGCCGGTAACACTAAAGTGAACGGGCCTGGCCAAAAGGCCTTTGCGAGCCTGACTGCAACCTCAGGAAACACCGTCACCCAATCAGTTACTTGGCTGATATCACCAATATGCACAATCAAAGGATGATCAGCCGGACGCTGCTTAATGGCGAATATTTTTTTTAAGGCCGCATCATTGGTCGCATCGGCAGCCAGACCATAGACGGTTTCGGTAGGAATCGCCACCACTTCACCTTTTTTGAGTTCGGCAATGGCCTGTTCTAAGCTGACGCGCATGATGTTTTGACTAAGGCTGAAAGCGACATTTTACTACTTTAATCATCTAAATTATTCAATTTGAAAATTTCAGGTTTGTAGCGTCATGAGATAAAATGCATTTTTCAAAAGGAATACACATGACTCAAATCACGGTAGAAAATAATCCAAGCCAGCAACGTTTAGAGGCGTTAGCGGTCACCCAATGGCCGACTTGGCAAAAAGAGGTTTCTGTTTTTCCATGGACGTTTCCTGAGCAGGAAATCGCTTATATTTTAGAAGGTGAATGTGTGATTACACCCACTGGTGGCGCTCCTGTGACTTTTGGCAAAGGTGATTTAGTGACTTTTCCGGCCGGCATGACCGCAAGCTGGGAAGTAAAGCAGCCGCTACATAAACATTATCAGTTAGATGGCTCCAAGCTTTGCCAAATCTATCGCCGTATTAAACTGGCTTTAAAACTATAATCATCTCTGTCATCCAGCTTTTCGAAACGTTAAATTGACACGATATTCGCCAAAGGCTGGGTGATGGCTCACCTTGAGCGGCAACACGCCGTGATAACGCAAGCGTGAATCCCCACCCCACACCAGCACGTCACCATGATAAAGCGGCAACTTCACCGCTTTACCCGCTCTTTCAAAACTGCCCAACTGAAATACCGCCACAACCCCTAATGAAACCGAAACAATCGGCTGGGTAAAATCTCGTTCGTTTTTGTCCTGATGCAAACTCATGCGCGCACCGACTTGGTAACGGTTGATTAAACAGGCATCTGGCTTAAAATCTGCATAACCAGCCTGCATGGCGGCCTCATGTGCCAATGTGATAAAACTTGCAGGCATGTCCGGCCAAGACTTACCCGTTACAGGATCTTGCGCATCGTAGCGGTAGCCTTTTTTATCTGTCACCCAGCCTAACTCTCCACAGTTGCTCATGGCAACCGACATGGTAAAACCACCTGGCGTGACCATGTGACGAAATGGCACAAGAGCCGTCACAGCATGCAAATCTTCAAGTATAGCCGTCTGCTCGCGTAGGGCGAACCCTCTTAGTAACATCGCGCCCTCCGCCAGTTTTAAGGATCGAGGTTCATCTATTTCATCAAACAAATCCATGGTTAATTCCTTGATACCTACTTGACCCTCTTAATTCATTTTTAATTGATAGCAATTTACCAAGGCTTGCCTATCACATGACACACCTCAATGCTTGCTGTTGAATTTGCGTTTTAGAATTAACAGCGTTTGTTTATAATCAACCGATGAGCACACAATATCAACCAATATCGCAGTTTCTGAGTGAAATAGACCATGACTGGGCGCAGCTCATCGCAACCGTTGGCGAGTGTAAGTTTGAAGCAAAATCCGAGCGCGAACCTTATGAAGCCTTGGTGCGCGCAGTAGCTTACCAACAGCTTAGTACCAAAGCCGGGGACGCAATTTTAGGTAAATTCATTAAAAATTTTGGCGCATTTCCCACCCCTGAACAACTTATTGCCGCTGAATTTGATACCCTGCGCGCTACTGGTTTTTCTGGCAGAAAAATTGAAACACTTAAAGCGATTGCCGAAGGCGCAATGAGCGGCTTAGTACCATCGCGTGAGATTGCCGACAACATGAGTAATGAAGCGCTAATTGAGCGCCTAGTCACGCTCAAGGGCATCGGGCAATGGACGGTAGAGATGATGCTGATATTTACCTTGGCGCGTATGGATATACTGCCTGCTGATGATTTTGGCATTGTGGAGGGTTACAGGCGCCTCAAGAATCTGGATGCCGCCCCCAAGCGCAAAGAAATGGCTGACATCGGCAAAGTGTGGAGCCCTTACCGTACCATTGCCAGTTGGTATTTGTGGCGCGTACCAAAAATATAAACGGGTTTGTTCAGCGCGTTAACCTAAGACTTAATTCAGTGCCATTACCTAAATAAGAGACCTTTTGCCAGAATAAAAGCAAGTACAATTTGATCGGAAATGGTCATAAAACCTTCATGCCCAAGGTGTTATTAGTTAGCGTTGCTTTACAATAAAGGTACGGAAAAATCCTACGCTATTTTTCTGGTGAAGTATTTTAAAGCGATTAATCACCTATCAACTGTTATAGTTAAGGCGGAGAAGGGAATGTGACGTGATCGAATTAAGTCAATTAAGCTGGAACAAACTTGGTCTTCTTACCTTTTTTAAGCTATGAAGACGCGATCAATAGGCGGATGCAGTATGATTTTTAGGAAAAATAACGGTGTTGAGGAAATTAAATGTTGAGGGGTGGCTGGCGTTATGTGCTATTGCTGTTGATACTGGTTGCTTGTAGTAAAGCTGAAGAAAAAGCTTACGCGCCTAGCTTTAGTGAATTTAGCAACGGTCAGGTCAAAGAATATGTCGTCGGTATTCATCCCTTGCACAATCCACAACGGTTGATGGAATTGTATGGCCCCATCATCGAATACATCAATATCAACATGCCTGAGGCGCATTTTAGACTCGAGGCTTCACGCAACTATGAGGAGTTTGACAAAAAACTATACAGTGGCTATTTCGATTTTGCCATGCCAAATCCTTACCAAACCGTACGTTCACTTAAGTATGGTTATCGAATTTTTGCCAAGATGGGAAATGACGAAGACTTTCGCGGCATCATTCTAGTGCGCAAAGATAGTAAAATTCATGAAGTATCTGACCTCAAAGGAAAGATTGTTTCTTATCCAGCGCTAACCGCGCTGGCAGCCACTATGATGCCGCAGTATTATCTGCATACGCATGGCATTAACGTTAACACTGACATTGAAAACCGTTATGTAGGCTCGCAAGAATCTTCCATTCTGAGCGTGCTGCGAGGTCATGTTGCGGCGGGTGCAACCTGGCCTACTCCATGGAAGGCTTTTAGAACTGAGCATCCTGAACAGGCTAGCCAGCTGGAAGTGAAATGGCAAACCGAACCTTTGCAAAATAATGGTTGGGTAGTGCGTAACGATGTTTCCGTGTCCATTGCAAACAAATTTCAAGTACTTCTTTTTGATCTGAACCAGAGCGAAGATGGGCAGCGCATACTCCAGCGCCTACCGATCACGCACTTTGAGCCTGCTACTGATGAGACTTATCAACCTGTACTGGATTTTCTGGATGCTTTTTCAAAGCAGGTACGAAAGGTTGAGCGGTGAAACCCTTGCATTTTTTTGTGACGTGGCTCAGACACGCAAAATCTTACTGGGCTCATTCTATCCGGCGGCAACTCGTACTGTCTTTCAGCTTACTATCGCTGTTACTCGCTGCAAGCTTTAGCTATCTGATGTTTGCACACCAGCGAGATTTTCTTTATACCACCGAAACTAATCGCGCCACGAGATTGGCGCATGTGCTGGCTTCCAGCAGTGCTTCATGGGTGCTAGCCAATGACTTAGCCGGCTTGCAAGAAGTCATCCTTGGATTTTCAGATACGCAAGACCTTAAATTTGCAAATGTGCTGTCTATGCGCGGTGAGGTATTGGGCTCCACAGACCCAAATCATATCGGGCGCTATGTCACAGACCAGATGAGTCAGAATTTACTGGCATCTCCTGCCAAGAAAAAAGTTTTAATCGATCAATCATCATTAGTCGATGTAGCCGTGCCAATTATGGTGGCTGAGCGCCACATTGGCTGGGCAAGGGTTGAAATGACGCGCGACTCATCGAATGTCAACCTGTGGCAGCTTGGCTTGTCTGGACTTGGTTTTTCTCTGCTCGCGGTGATTGCGGCTTTTCTTGTCGCATCTTGGCTTGCCAGACGGTTGACGCGCAACTTGTATCACCTGATGAAAGTAACCAGTGCCATTGAACAAGGTCGGCATGATGTGCGCTCAACAATCTCTCATGAGGATGAGGTTGGAAAATTAGCACAAGGCTTTAACCGCATGGTAAATGCACTCAGTGATTCTGAGCTAAAGCTAGGCCGACTCAACCAATTTTATGCGGCATGGGCAGAATGTTCTGAAATTATTGTACGAGAAAATAACGAACAAATACTACTCAACAGCATTTGCCAGATACTCGCTAATCGGGTGCCATTTGAATTGGTTTGGATTGGGGTGCCGGATCAGGATGGATGGGTTTGCCCGGCGGCATCGGGCGGTGCGGGCTTGGATTATTTATCAGAGGTTAAAGTATCAATAGATGTTGAAATGCCAGAAGGTAGCAGCCCTATGGGCAGAGCAATACGTGAAGGCATTCCGACAATAGTGAACGATTTCTTGCACGATAAAAAATCAGCCTGCTGGGCGCCAGTTGCCACTAAATTCAGTTATCACTCTGTCGCGGCATTTCCCATTTTTAAGCAAGGGCAACCTTATGGAGGCATTGCCGTCTATTCTACCGAGCTTGATTTTTTCAATGCCGAATTGATCACACTAATCAATGGCCTTGCCGATGATATTAGTTTTGCATTGACCAAACTAGAACTTGAACGCCAAAAACTGGCTGATGTTATTAAACTGGAGCAGGCGGCTCAGGTGTTTGAGCATAGTAAAGAAGGTATTTTTGTGACCGATGCCAACAAAAAAATTACCTCTGTTAACAAAAGCTTTACTGAGATTACTGGATTCACGCCCGAAGATGTCATTGGTCAGAATCCCCGTATATTAGCCTCGGGACGTCATGATGCAGGTTTCTTTAAACAAGTATGGAAGGTGCTTACCAAAACGGGTAGTTGGCAGGGTGAGCTGTGGAATCGCCGTAAGAGTGGTGAAATTTATCCTGAGTCACTCACCATTATCAGCGTTAAAAGGGATGATGGTGCCGTTATCAATTACATCGGCATATTTGGCGACATCTCTGAGCGCAAACTTGCTGAAGAACGTATTCAACAACTAGCGCATTATGATGTGCTTACCGGCTTGCCAAATCGCGTATTATTTAGCGATCGTCTTGAGCAATCTCTTATCAATGCTCAGCGTAATCAGTCCAAAGTCGCGCTATTGTTTTTGGATCTTGACCGCTTTAAACAAATCAACGATACATTAGGGCACGATTTTGGCGATGAACTACTGAAAATGGTAGCGCAACGCCTGATGAGTTGCGTGCGTGAACAAGACACCCTATCAAGGCAAGGCGGCGACGAGTTTATTGCTATTCTGCCAGATGCAGACATGGCGGGTGCTGAATTGGTGGCCGCTAAAATGTTAGAGGCTATCATTCAGCCGTACTTGATTAATCAACATGAATTGCGCATATCATCGAGTATCGGCATCGCGGTTTATCCTGATCAAGCGCAAGATGCTGAGTCGCTCATTAAGTATGCCGATATGGCCATGTATCAGGCCAAAGATAATGGCCGCAATAAATACCTACGCTTTGACCCCAGCATGAATGCCAGCTCACATGAACGTCTACAGCTTGAAAATAGCCTGCGTACCGCTGTAGATCGCCAAGAGCTACGTCTTTACTATCAGCCGCAGATAAACCTGATTAACGGTCGCATTGTCGGCTGCGAGGCCTTGGTGCGATGGCAACATCCCGAGTTCGGGATGATATCGCCAGCCAGATTCATCCCTTTAGCTGAAGAAACTGGATTGATTATGCCAATCAGCGATTGGGTGTTAGAAGAAGCGTTGCGGCAAGCGCGTGTTTGGCGCGATGCCGGGCTACCCGAAATCACGGTAGCGGTTAATCTTTCAGCATTGCAGTTCCGCCAACGTATTTTAAATGAGCAGGTCAGCGCTTTGCTCAAAAAATATGCGCTACCACCGCACGTACTTGATCTGGAGTTAACGGAAAGCATTTTGATGCAAGGCATAGATAGCGCGTTATCTATGTTGCACGAGCTAACCATCATGGGTGTTGGCCTTTCAATCGATGACTTTGGTACTGGCTATTCTTCGCTTTCTTACCTCAAGCGCTTCCCGATTCAAAAGTTAAAAATAGACCAATCTTTTGTACGTGATATCACCAGTGATAGCAATGATGCCATCATGGTCAAAACGATTATTTTAATGGCACATAGCCTTAAGTTGCATGTGATTGCCGAAGGCGTAGAAACTGAAGCGCAGGCTGACTTTCTACGCGCATCCGGTTGTGAACAGGCACAAGGCTATCTGTTCGGTCGCCCGGTTCCAGCGGATGAATTCACCAAACTTTTACAATCAAAACGCTAATGATGAAACTTAGCACCATTGCCATGCTTTGTGTTTTGGCACTCACAATGCCTCATGTCTATGCTGGAGCAATTGATCCTGCCGCCATTATCTCTGCACATAACAAATTGCGCGCAGAGGTCGGCGTAACAACGAAGTTAACTTACTCACCAACCTTGGCGACAACCGCTCAAGTTTGGGCCGACCACTTAAAAACAAGCAATCATTGTCAGATGCGCCATAGCCAATCGGAGGCCCAGTACGGCGAAAACCTTTACTGGGGGAGTGCGCTATCATGGTCTGATGGCCGCAATGAGTTGCAAAAAGTATCATCTGAGCAAGTGGTTAATCATTGGGGTAGCGAGAAAGCTGATTATGACTACACTAACAATCAATGCGCACGAGGTAAAATGTGCGGACATTACACGCAGATGGTCTGGAGCACCACTACTAGCGTTGGCTGTGGAATGGCTGTCTGCAAGGACACGCAAGAGCAAGTGTGGGTATGCCGTTACCTGCCTGCCGGCAACTGGGTAGGTAAAAAACCCTACTGAATAGTATGCCCAAAACGAATATTGATGTTCAAGTAACTTAAACTGTCGGATGCATTAGTATTAACTTAAATTAAATTGTAATCGCAAGAAATTAAGTGTATAAATTGGGTGTGGCTCTTAAACATGGGTTTTAAAATCTTACCGTTTATCAGGAGACGTTTATCGACACTTCAATGATTGATCATTTGTAGTAACTACCCAAGCCAGTGATCGATAACTGGCAATATCGGCATCCCATAAGCCGAAACACAACGCCGCTTTAATGCGGCGTTAGTATTTCTATAGGGTGAGTGGTTAACAGCACATTTGCGATGGAGGGTTAAATTGTAAAGATGGTTTTTTCCGCAATAAATAGCGGGCTAACTGTGAGCGCTGGTCACGATGTCTAACTTGTTAGTCAATTTTTATGCCTTTCAACATTGCAATCTATCTTATCAGTCAGTATTGTGGATATGGCAATGCCGATCCAGTTCAATGAGCTGTGTCAGTAATTCAGAATGTGCCTGTACATGAAGAATGTAACGCGGCACATTGTGAGCAGTGGATTGTGACATAAATGGTTCACCCCAAAAACTCACTAGCGCTTCTGTGGCACCATGTGGCTGAGTGTCGGCCAATATGAAAGATAAGTTCTTTTGAAGTGAGCACCAACGTGGCTCCTTAACCTTGCTTGCGCCAGTGCCGCTGGCAAGTTTCGGCAGGATATCTGTCTGCCATACACCTTGTTGGCTGGCATCAAGAACGAATTGAACGCTAGTTACCTGCGGATTCTCAAAGATGGGGAGTAGGAGTGCATCAAAAAGCGGCTGGGTTCGGTACATTGATAAGCAAACGTTAAATAGAGTTGCTTCGCCCCGCATGTTACGTGCGAATTGCTCATTTGACGTGCGCAGTTGACGTGGGCCGATAAGCACGATATCTGGAGTGGCCAAGGATGCGTTAATCTTCGATACCGTTTTGAGTATATGTTCCACCTGCTCTGCAGTTTGTTCATTGTTTCGCGTATGGCGCATGAAATTGATAAACAGGAGCGCCATCAGGGTGAGCACAACAGGCAAAATGATATGCTCATCTATCACATGCAGAAAGTGCAAAACAATGGCCACCACGGCAGCCAAAATGCCTGCGATAGCATCCCACTCATAGCTAAGCAAACGATTTTTCTTCATGTGATCCTCAATTTTCTGCAGAAGTTAATGCCTGCTCCACATTAATATCTGTAACAACAGGTATGCATATCACCTGCCATGGAGTACGTGTTCATTCTCATATTAGCGCATTTTCTCGCCTGAGTTAGATGCTGAACCATCACC
>JAURWJ010000010.1 GCA_030655015.1 Methylotenera sp.
AATAACCAAAATGCGCTATTTGCTTTGGCGTGAGTATTCCGTTCTGAATAAAGCGACTACCGCCAGTAAATGGATATAAACGCTCAGTATTGCTAGCATCTGTGCCATTGAGTGCATCAAAATAATCGTTAATTACATTCACCCCTGCATGTACTATCAATGCAAGCAACACAGTCAAGACTGCTGTTAACGGTTGAATTTGGATGCCAGAGTAAATTGCGCCGGCTTGCCCTAATAAACACGCGGCTAAGGTTGCCACTAAAAATGCCGGTCGGGTAGCGGCAAAATAACGTAAAAATGGATTAGAGAAATTCGCCAGTGTTGGCTCTAATGCTGAACGACTCATCCGACAAGGCGCCCGCCTTTAACGCGATAACCTGCCGTAGCCATTCGACCCAGCCCCTGCCCACCATGCGCATGGCAAATTGCACAGGCTAGTGCATCGGCTGAATCAGGCTTAGGCGTTGCGGGCAAATTAAGTAAGCGCTTTACCATTTCCTGCACTTGTTCTTTTTGCGCATGCCCGTTACCCACCACTGCCTGCTTGACTTGTAACGCTGTGTATTCAGCCACGGATAAATGTCGGATTACCGCCGCACTAATCGCCGCGCCGCGTGCCTGCCCCAGCAATAGTGTTGATTGCGGATTCACATTCACAAACACCTTCTCAACCGCCACTTGGTTCGGCTGGTATGTATCAATCACCTCAAACAAACCGTCTAAAATAATTTTTAGTCGTGCCGGAAGCTCTTCACGCTCTGCCTCACCTTCAATTTTACTTTTTTTGCCACTCGCGGTTTTAATCGTGCCACTGGCAATGTAGGTGATTTTTTCACCTACTTTCTCAATCACACCAAAGCCAGTAAGGCGCAAGCCGGGGTCAATGCCGAGGATTCTGATGACGCTCAAAGCCTAATCCACAATCACGTTAAATTTAAGTAACATTTTTGGCAGATAATCATCTAGGTTTTTGATATGCTCATCATTTAACTCAATTAAATTAAAGCCATATTTTTTGTATATTTCTTTCTTTTTCTCTTTACGTTCTTTGTATTTTGGATCATTTTCTAAACCCCAAAACTCAATATAAACCTTGCCTGCTGGAATGTAAAAGTCACAGTAAAGCTCTTCTTCTACAGGCAACAAGCGTTCATAAGCGTGAACGATTCCAGAGAAATACAACCAGTTATCAATCAGCATTTCAGCTCTTGAACGAACCTGATGTCCATCCGTAGCTCTGTGTAGAGCTTTAAATTTATCTAGTTTATCTCTGTACCCAGTCTGCTTTTCATCTTGTACGGCAGCAGGCACTTCTTCTTGTTTAGTTTTGAGCTCAATGTTTTTACTACCAAGCAACTCATGCACAGTATTACTTAATATTTTTGAGGTTGTGATTGCTTCAGGCCACAGAACAAAAGGAATACCAGATTGGCGACTTTCTCGACATTCGGCATGAAGTTTTTTACCTTGCGCAGTAGGAATCCAACCTTTTTTTGAGCGTTCAATCCAGCCCAGTTCAGATAAAACTTGATTTAACTTTCTACTAGCGATACCAAGCTTTTCACCTAAGGTTGTAGACGTTAAAAGATTACTTTGCACCGCTTCATCTAGCTCAATATCTTTACCTTGCTTTGGAGATTTCTTTTTATTTTCTTCTAGCCAATGTTTGTAGCAAAGTGTGTAGCCAGCCTTTGAAACTGGGCTTTCACAGCCCGCTACAGAACATTTAGGTAAGCTCGCCATCAACTATTCTTCCATCACAGCTGTCGTATAAACATCCTGCACGTCATCTAAATCTTCCAGTGCATCCAAGATTTTTTGCATTTTCACAGCATCATCACCAGTAAACTCTACTTCGTTGAGTGCTTTCATGGTCACTTCTGCCAGCACAGCTTTTAAACCAGCCGCTTCTAATGCTTCTTTAACTGCAACAAAGTCACTTGGCGGTGTAATCACTTCAATACTGCCATCGTCGTTTGTCACCACATCCTCGGCACCAGCCTCAAGTGCCGCTTCCATCACTTTATCCTCATTAGTGCCTGGCTCATACACTAGGCTACCGCAGTGTTTAAACATAAAAGCAACCGAACCATCAGTGCCTAAATTGCCACCAAACTTGGTCAGCGCATGACGCACATCGGCCACTGCACGTTGCTTATTGTCAGTTAAGCAGTCAATAATAATGGCCGCGCCGTTAATGCCGTAACCTTCATAGCGAATTTCTTCGTAGTTCACACCTTCTAATTCGCCCGTCCCTTTTTTAATGGCACGCGTGATGTTGTCAGATGGCATGTTTTCTTCTTTTGCCAATGCAACCGCAGCACGCAAGCGGGGATTCATGTCAGCATCACCCCCACCCAAGCGGGCTGATACCGTAATTTCTTTAATAATTTTGGTGAAAATTTTACCGCGTTTTGCGTCTTGACGACCCTTACGGTGTTGAATATTTGCCCATTTACTATGACCCGCCATGTCTCTAACCTTTAATACAATCAAATAATTCTGATTTTATCACAGGCTTTAACGTAGGCTAAGTAAACGGCAAATTATGTAACTCTGGTACGCAAAACTTGTGCTTTTAATCTTGAGCCATGGCAGGGTCAATAGGGGTATGTTTGCGGATACTGATGATGGAAATAACCACGAGCGATGCAGCAATCAAGGTCATCCCAATAGATTCCGTTAACACTGGGACTTCATTGAGTTGCACCCAAGCCGCCATGACGCCAATAACCGGCGCAAGCATAGAAGACATACTGGCAACGCCTGCGCTTAAACGCTGCAAGGCGTACAGCCATAACACCCACGCTAGCGCATTACAAAACACCGCGTTAAAAATAACTGCGCCAATAAAATAGGGGGTCCACTGAATGGGTGGTGCCGGTATGATTAACGCTACAACCACTAACGGAATAGAGCCAAACAACATCTGCCAAGCGGTGAGTGACAATAAATCCAGACTCGGTGAACGTTGGTGCAATTTTTTTGCAACAATGACCGACAATGCCCAGAATACCCCCGACAGCACTGCTAGAAACATACTGAAAGTATCGGTGCCTAAATGTAACGGATCTAATATGAACAACATGCCCATGGTGGATAATATGGCTGCTGGCCATTGTAAACCGCGCAACTTCTCGCCCAGCATTGGCCAGGCCAGCACCATCACCCAAAAAGGCATGGTGTAGGTTAAAACTGCGGTTTTTCCCGCGCCGCCTTCTACCAACGCCCAAATTAACAATCCAGTAAAACCGCTTGTTTGTAAAACCCCCAGCAAAATCAGTGTGGGTATTTCTTTCACTCGTAGCGGTTTATGCATCAATATCAACACGGCAAACAAGCAAAGTGCACCGATTACCGTGCGCAATGCCGCAAATTGAAACGCACCGGCGTAAGCCAATGCGCTTTTCATCACCACCAAGTTATAGCCCCAGATAATGGTGAGCAGTATCAGTGCGGCGAATGCTCGAATGGATATTTTTATGCTGTTTTGCATATACTCTAAAGACTTTTGTTATTGCTAAATATTATCGCCATACTCGCCTTAAATCTTATGGTCTTACTAGAATTGGCATTAATTCCAAATATGCGTCACGGCTTTCCAGTTGCCATCAGCTTGTTTACGATACACCAGATGTACATTGCCGCCAAATGTTTGCTTTTCACCTTTTTCGTTCAACATCGCACCCGCCCATTTGCCGCGCTGATAAGCTAGGTTTCCATCTTCCACCGCTTCTACCAATGTTAACTGGTGATTGATTACACCGGCAGTAATCAATCCTGAAAAAAATGTTTGAATCGCGGCAGAACCTAATACAGGTTCACCTGCAGGCGCTGGCATCACCACTGCATTTTCAGCATAAAGCTGTCCAATGGCTGCTGCATTTTTTGTATTAAAAGCCTGATCAAATGCTGCATTGATGGCAGTAATTTGTGTTTGAATCGTTGACATAGTTAAATCCTTTATAATAATTACTGACTGAAAAGTGCTTACTCAATAAATGCTGAAATACCTGAATTGATCAACCCTAATATTTGCTGCAATTGCATACGTTTTTCTTCGTTCAAAGCTTGCATACACTGCCTTAATCTACGGTAATAGTCGGGCATCACGACATCCAGCTTGGCTTGACCCGCGTCGGTAAGGCTAATCAATACACTACGTCTGTCATTTTTTGTATATTCACGCGCTACCAGACCACTTTGTTCCAATCCGTCAATGAGCCCCGTCATGGTGGCGCGCGTAACCCCCGCTTTATCTGCTAACACAGAAGGTGTAGAAGTCTTGGAATCTTCACGCATGAGTAAAATCAACACCCACCAGCGACCTTGTAGTAAGCCGTGTTTACTTAAACAAGTATCCAGTGCTGTTGATAAATCAGTAGCTACGCGCAATAAATGCAAAAAACTGGATACCGCCGTAATATCCGCATCTGGATAACGTTCGGCAAACTTGGTCAACACTTCTGTAGTGGGAAGATCTCTTAGTTGCAACATGATTAGCCACATTATAGTTAGCCAGCTAACCATGTCAAGTGATGTTTAAATTAGGACTAGGTGATTGGCTAAAATATTAATCGGTGTATATTTAAACTTTTCTTTCGTTACTTCAGCCATTACTTAGGAGACTGCCATGAAAACACTGCAACAATTACTAGACAGCAAAAAATATAAAGAAATCATTTCAATTGCTCCGCATCGCCCGGTATTTGATGCGCTAGTGGTTTTGGCAGAATATAAAATCGGCGCCTTAGTCGTACTTGAAGGCGAAAAACTGGTGGGCATTTTCTCAGAACGCGATTACGCACGTGAAGTGATTCTAAAAGGACGATCTTCTAAAACAACGGCTATTCAAGATGTAATGACCAACAAGGTACTTTTTGCCAAGCCAACTGATACCGTGGAAGAGGCAATGTCTCTCATGTCTGAAAAACGAATTCGCCATTTACCAATTATCGCCGATGGCAAAGTAGTTGGCGTGCTTTCAATTGGCGACTTGGTGAAAGAAACCATTACCTATCAACAAGAACTGATTAAGCAATTACAGACTTACATAAACAGTTAACCATTTTACGGTTAGCTTCATAAACGCACTTATTTACCGCGAATCATCGTGCGGATTATATTTTCGCCCTGTAGCTTAGACACAAGCGCCAACCGTAAACTTTGATTCAAAATGCAAAAAAGGGAGTTGATCAACTCCCTTTTTTATTTAAACTGAAATCCTAGCGTAAGTTACAGATACTTAACCACCATGGCGTTACTTAAATCGCTCGCCGTGATTGGCACCCGCACATAGTAACCACTGCCAGATGCCTCTTGAATCGGCTCACCTTTTTTATTGAACATGACCTCAACGACAACATCTTGGTTACCTGTTGGATGAATCACCTGCAAACGATCGCCCACTGCAAATTTATTGCGCGCTTCAATATCAGCCAAACCAGTCTTGGCATCATAAGCCACCACATCGCCCACATACAAGCTACGGCTTGAGCTTGAGTAACCTTGCTTGTAATTTTGGTGTTCTGCGGTGTGATGTCGTTGATAGAAACCATCGGTATAACCACGATTTGCGAGGTTTTCTAAATCACCCAGCAGGCTCCAATCAAAAGGACGACCAGCCACTGCATCATCAATAGCTTTGCGATAGTTTTGGCAGGTACGTGCAACGTAATAGCGCGATTTTGTGCGGCCTTCTATCTTTAATGAATCAACACCCATTTTAATCAGTCGCTCAACGTGCTCAATCGCGCGCAAATCCTTACTGTTCATAATGTAAGTACCGTGCTCGTCCTCCTCTATCGGCAGCAACTCACCTGGACGACCTTTTTCCTCAATCAAATAAACTTTGTCAGCCAATGGATGGCGGGGCAAACTACCACAGCCCGACAAGCTCGATTTCTCCATCTCGGCTTTAAAATCAAACTCATCTAAGCGTATCACCCCAGCCGCATCCTCTGCCGCATCATGCACTTTGTAATCCCAACGGCAGCTATTAGTACAAGTGCCTTGGTTAGGGTCACGCTGGTTAAAATAGCCTGAGAGCAGACAGCGACCTGAGTAGGCAATACACAACGCGCCATGCACAAATACTTCCAGCTCCATGTCAGGACATTGTTGACGGATTTCTTCAATCTCATCCAAAGACAGTTCACGCGATAAAATCACACGTGTAAGCCCCAAGCTTTGCCAAAACTTTACCGTGGCAAAGTTCACCGTATTCGCCTGCACAGACAAATGCACTGGTACCTCTGGCCATTTCTCACGCACCATCATAATCAAGCCAGGGTCAGACATAATCAAGGCATCAGGCTGCATAGCGATCACTGGCGCCATATCTGCCATGTAAGTTTTCACCTTAGCGTTATGCGGTGAAATATTACTTGCAACGAAGAATTTTTTACCTCGCGCATGCGCTTCCTTGATACCAATATCAAGATTAGCCATCGTAAAATCATTGTTACGCGCACGTAAGCTGTAACGCGGTTGGCCTGCATAGATTGCATCTGCGCCGTAATCAAACGCTGTACGCATACGATCCAAGTCGCCCGCTGGGGCTAAAAGTTCTGGTATTTTCATCATCTCTACTTTATATCTCTATACAAAATCAAAACGGCTAAGCTAGACAAGGCGTAACTAGAACAATGACTCAGGCGCATATATACAAATATATACGGTAGTATTGTTCTAGTTAAAACGCCGTATAGCAACGGCGTTTTGGTTTTAAGCATTACTCACCAATAATTTTCACTAACACACGCTTTTTACGGCGGCCATCAAACTCGCCATAAAAAATCTGCTCCCACGGACCAAAATCCAATTGGCCATCAGTAATCGCAACGACCACTTCACGCCCCATCACCTGGCGTTTCATGTGCGCATCGGCATTATCTTCACCAGTATCGTTATGGCGATAACTGCTTACGGGCTCATGCGGTGCAAGGCGTTCCAGCCACTGTGTGTAATCATGATGCAAGCCACGCTCATCATCGTTAATAAATACGCTGGCGGTAATATGCATTGCATTCACTAACACAAAGCCTTCTTTCACTCCGCTTTCGCGCAAACACTCACGCACTTGCTCGGTAATGCGAATAAACGCCACACGGGTTGGTGGATTAAACCAAAGTTCTTTACGATAACTTTTCATATCACACTCCTGAATTGTCAATTGTAGTAATTTTAACCTAGATTTTCCATTAGGACTTGGAATGGTAACGCCGCACAGTTTGATGGATTTTTTGTGCAAATTTTATGGGTAATAGTCATTCTATTGACAGAAAATTTGCACAAAAAAGACGCAAAATGGGCAAGTTAACATTCAAGTAGCGCTCCCGGAGCTTGTCGAAGGGGGAAAATCGCCTAATGGAAAATCTGGGTTTAACACTGCCAGAACAAAAAAAACCTCCAAACGGAGGCCTTTATCTGCAACAGATAACTAATCCTAAACGCTTCATTACGCGCTCCCTGAGCTTGTCGCAGGGATAAATCCGCCGAAGGAAAGTCTGGAATAGTTAAATGTAACTACCCTTTCACATCAATCGCATGCGTAAATACTTTACCTTCATTATCGGTAGCAGTAACTTCTAGTTTACCGGGTGCATCAGGCACAAAATGAAATTTAAAATAGGGGTCTTCTGCTGTGCCTACGCCCACATCGACAGTCATGACGGGCTTACCGTTATACACAAATTCCGTCTTGTTGATGTAAAAAGCCGGCACATAGCCTTGTGAAACCAAATCACGCTGCAAGCCTGTACGCATAATGTGTTTAATGTTAAATGTAGTAGAGATTGCACTGCCAAACTTAACCGGCTCATCTACTTTTAGCTTGATTTTCCCCGCAGCATTACGAACCGCAGCTTCATCATTTTCTACCATGCCGCCACAGCCACCCGCCGCGCGAATTTCACGCGAAGCTAAATAAAGCTTACCGTCAGCAGTCTCGCCTACTAAACGCACAAAGGCATCGGTTTCAAAACGAATACGTGTTGCCAACTGAAAATTACCGAGGGCTTCCGTTAAATGGTAAGTTGCCGTCACTGGAATCGGATTTGCATCCACAAAAGCATAAAGTTTTTTAATCACTACGCCATTGGCGGCGGCATTATCAATGCTATAAGTCACAGGCACTTGCGCGCCGCTTTCGGCGCGGCGCGGCGCATCTATTTTTATAAAATCCACTTCCTGCATCTCACGTTTTGCAAAAAACGCTTCTTTCATCACTGGCCATAATTTAGGGTCAGCCTCTGCATGTGCAGTTGCAACCATCACAGGCAACAAATTGGTTGCCATCAAGGCACTCAATAACAATCGGCTCAGTTTCATCTTAAATCTCCAAGTTTTAAAAACTTGCACCATTCACCGTGCAAAAACACATTTATCGAAATTATGACTACAAAATGCTATTTTAGTTTTACGCTAACGCTTGTATGTGACTCGCGTCACACACTTTCATTCGCCATGTAAAAAAATAACTCAATGCCATTGCCAACAGGGTCTTTAAAGTTAATTTGTTTTACATTCAACACTGGCAAGTCACGGATGGTGTAGCTCACATTGTGCGCTGTTAAATGTGCTTCAGTTGCTGGCATATCGGTGCAGGTAAATGATATATGATCAATTGTCGTGAGTACGTTCGTAAGTGGTTCACCTTCACCGCGGTACTCAGCAAGGTGCATCACGTGGGTATCACCAATGTATAGCCAAAAACCACGACTGGTAAACCCCTCGCGCGGCCCAACCTTTAAGCCGACCACATCACAGTAGAAGTCTTTGAGTTTGAGCATCGTCTCATAAGGCGTGCGTAGATTAACGTGGTTAAGTTGGGTGACTGGCATAATATTATTTTTTGGTAATCCTACAAGGTTTTAGCAACATCAACCCATGCACTTTAACATCTTTGCAGCCATGAGTAACTAGCGTAAACAGATGAAATGACAGATCAATCACCTTCAAATTCACATAGTGAAAAAGGCTTCAATTGACCTTCAGCTAATCGCTTTGACCCACCTAAATCGGGTAAATCAATCACAAAAGCACAACCCATTACCACGCCTCCCAGTTTTTGGATCAATGCGACAGCAGCCTCAGCCGTGCCACCGGTTGCAATCAAATCATCCACCAACAACACCTGCTCAGCTTCGACAATCGCATCAAGATGAATCTCCACACGATCAGCCCCATATTCCAAGACATAATCATGACCTACAGTTTCAGCAGGCAACTTGCCCGATTTTCGAATCGGCACAAAACCCAAACCTAGCTTATACGCCAGCGCCGCACCGATAATAAACCCACGTGCTTCAATACCTGCGATTTTATCAATTTTTTGATTTTTGTAATGATGAGAGAGTGCATCAATCACCATGCGAAAGCCGATTGGGTCTTTTAGTAAGGTGGTGATATCGCGGAACTGGATGCCTTGTTTGGGGTAATGAGGAATGGTACGGATTAGGGATTTGATAGGCATAAGTTTAGCACTCAGATTTTACGTAAACTGCCATTCATTAAATTGTAGGGTGGGGGTTTAACCCCACGGGGCGAATATTGCAAATGCGCTACGCGTGGGTTCAAGAACCCACCCTACTTGGCTACTTGGATGGCATTAGTTTTTAATCATCAATAAAATAGTCTGTATCAATTTTTTTAACCTGATAAGTCGCGGCCATCGAAACGCCTACATTATTCTCAATCATAAGCTTTGCCAAAGTAAAACCATTCATTAATACCACTTTAGTATTTATATTCTTAACGTACTCCTGAGCTTCTTTTGTAAAGTCAGAGGTGGTGATAAAAACACCTTTATGTGCTCTTTGACCTTGCAATGCACCAACAAATTTCTGAATTTCAGGACGCCCAACTACACTTTCCCAACGTTTAGCTTGAATATAAATAGAATCTAAACCTAAGCGGTCTTCATCAATTATGCCATCTATACCACCGTCCCCGCTTTGCCCAATGGCACGACCAGCATCTACACGAGTTCCGCCATAACCCATTGCTAGTAGCAATTCAACAACCAAACGCTCAAAGAATGAAGGTGAACAAGTCTTTACAAGTTGAATAATTTCACTCGCCAAGCCATCTGTTAGTGTTTTATATGCGTTTTCTAGCTGCTCTTCTGGTGTCTGCTTTTCTGGCTCATCAATTACTGGCTCCACCTCTTGAATTTCTTTTCTAACATTTTGAAAATCGAGAAATTCTGGATATTGTTCCAATGTTTTTTTATTTATTTTTTCTGGATTAGTCTTAAGTAAATCTAAGCCTCTTTGAGAAATTTTGAAGTATCCTCTGCGAGTATTTTCAACAAGACCCGCTTGCTTAAAATAACTCCTAGCCCAAGCAACTCGATTATCAAAACGCGCTTGCTTTCCACTAGGCAACAACTCCTGCCGTTCTTCAGCCGTTAATTCAAACTTCACCGCCAACGACTCAACAGCATCTTGCAAAGAATGTTCTGCTTGATCAGCTGAAAAATTTAAAAGAGGTAGCATAACCGACTGGAAATCAGGAATTGCCATAAATTAACTCCTTAACAAAATGAAATTCGCGATGCGCTAGCTAGGCGCACCCTAGCAGACAGTACAACTAGTACGGCAAGAGGGCGCAACAACGCTAGCGCAAGCGAGTTCATTTTAAGCCGCTGGAGTCTGCGAACGGACGCGTATATGCAACTCACGCAACTGCTTCTCATCCACTTCATTCGGCGCATTCGTCATTAAGCACTGCGCACGTTGGGTTTTAGGGAAGGCAATCACATCACGGATAGATTCTGCGCCTGCCATCAACGTCACCAAACGGTCTAAACCAAAGGCTAGGCCGCCGTGCGGTGGTGCACCGTATTGCAAGGCATCGAGCAAGAAGCCGAATTTTTCTTGGGCTTCTTCTTTGCTAATTTTTAACGCATCGAATACTTTTGATTGAATGTCTTGTTTGTGGATACGCACTGAACCGCCGCCGACTTCCCAGCCGTTTAGTACCATGTCGTACGCTTTTGAAAGTGCAGCGCCTGGATTGGTGGTGAGCAAATCTTCGTGACCATCTTTGGGCGCTGTGAACGGATGGTGCAATGCCACCCAACGATCGGCCTCTTCATCGTGTTCAAACATTGGGAAATCCACCACCCACAATGGCGCCCAAGCACGACCATCGACATGGCCTTTATCGTGACCGACTTTAAGGCGTAATGCGCCTAATGCTTCGTTCACCACTTTGGTTTTATCTGCACCAAAGAACACGATATCGCCGTTTTGCGCACCGGTGCGGTCAATAATAGCCTGTAATGCAGTCACATGAATGTTTTTAACGATTGGGCTTTGTAGGCCTTCTTCATTCAATTTAGTCACATCGTTAATCTTAATGTACGCCAAGCCTTTGGCACCGTAGATTTTTACAAATTCAGTGTAAGCATCAATCTCACTACGGGCAATGGCTGCGCCATTGGGTACGCGTAGGGCGGCAACACGGCCACCTGCCATATTCGCTGCACCTGCAAACACTTTAAAATCAACGTCTTTCATTACGTCTGAAAGCTCGGTGATTTCTAGCGTCACGCGCATATCAGGCTTATCTGAACCGTAACGCGTCATGGCTTCAGCAAAGCTCATGCGTGGGAATGCCGCTGGCAAATCTACGTTCTGAACTTTTTTCAGCATTTGGCGAATCATTTCTTCGACCAAATCCATGATGTCGTTTTCTTCCATGAACGATGTTTCAATATCCACTTGCGTGAATTCTGGCTGACGGTCTGCGCGTAAATCTTCATCGCGGAAGCATTTGGTAATTTGGAAGTAACGATCAAAACCTGACACCATCAGCAGTTGTTTGAATAGCTGCGGTGATTGTGGCAAAGCGAAAAACTGACCGGCATGCACACGGCTAGGTACCAGGTAATCACGCGCGCCTTCTGGCGTTGAGCGCGTTAGCATTGGCGTTTCAACTTCAATAAAACCGTTGGTATCCAAGTAATCACGCAGGGTTTTAGACACGCGGTAACGCAACATCATATTTTTTTGCATCGCCGGGCGACGTAAATCAATGTAACGGTGCTGCAGACGCACTGTTTCAGTGAGGGTTTCGTCATCTAACATAAACGGTGGCGTGAGTGAGGCATTGAGAATCTCAATCTCAGTCGCTATCATTTCAACTTCGCCGGTTGATAAGTTAGCGTTCACTGCGCCGTCTGGCCTTGCGCGCACTTGGCACACCACTTTCAACACGTATTCACTACGCACGCTTTCAGCAATAGCAAACGCGGCTTGCGTATCAGGGTTCACCACAATTTGCGCCATACCTTCGCGGTCGCGTAAATCAATAAAAATAACACCACCGTGGTCACGGCGACGATGCGCCCAACCACACAGGGTAACAGTTTGACCAATATGTTCGCGGTTTAAGTGTCCGCAGTAATGTGTACGCATCATAATTATTTATTTGGATATTCAGTTAAAAGTTTAGGGGGTCTATTCGCTGGTGCCACTACACCCATAGAGATAATATATTTAAGCGCTTCATCAACGCTCATTTCCAGTTCAATGACGTCTGCCTTTGGCATCATTAAAAAATAGCCGCCAGTCGGGTTGGGGGTTGTCGGCACAAAAACACTCACATAATCACCATGCAAATGATTAGCCACATCGCCACCTGGCGTGCCTGTCACAAAGGCAATAGTCCAAACGCCTTGGCGTGGAAACTGCACCAACACCGCTTTACGAAACGCATTACCAGAATCAGAAAACAATGTATCTGAAACTTGCTTAACGCTAGAGTAAACCGACTTGACCACTGGAACACGATTGAGCAGTTTTTCCCACAGGGTAATAAGATGCCGACCAAAGAAATTGGTAGCGATGATGCCGGTAGTGAGCACGATGGCAATGGTGAGAATTGCGCCCACACCAGGAATGTCGCGCCCAAACAAGGCGTGCGGATGCCAAGCCTCAGGTAACAACAACAAGCTTTGATCCATGGCACCAATAAGGGATTTAAGTACCCATACGGTAATCACCAATGGCACCAATACAAGCAAGCCGGTAATAAAGTATTTTTTCATTGAGTTAAGCTTGAATTGGTTTAATGGCAAGCACAGCCGGTCGCACAGGCCGCCGGCGCAGAACTCGTTGACTCGCTTGCGGGTTCCGCTGCTTTGGACTCAGGCTTATGACCACCTTTAAAATCAGTGGCATACCAACCACTACCAGTCAACTGAAAACTAGGGGCAGAAACTTGTTTAGCAAAAGTTTCTTTGCCGCACACAGGGCAAGCCTCCACGCTGGCCGCACTCATTTTGCGCATCACTTCGGCTTTATGGCCGCAACTACTGCATTGATAATCGTAAATTGGCATACAAAATCACCGCTACACTTGAGGTTAAATAAGGCGAGATTATACCTGAATCCAAACCAAAATCATTCGAGGCTATTGCGTGCTAACGGCCACAAATATGCGTGGCTATATTACTCGGCATCATCGTCATCTTGCTGATTTTTAAAACGTCTGGCCTTTACGCTTTCTGCCAGCGTATCTAATATCGACAAAGTATCTTCCCAGCCCAAACAGGCATCGGTAATGGATTGCCCATAGGTTAACTCGCAACCTGGCGTATGATCCTGACGCCCCTCGGTAAGATGAGATTCAATCATCAAACCCATAATTCGGTCATCACCGGTACGCAACTGATTAGCCACATCTGCCGCTACTTGCAGTTGTAATTGGTACTGGCGCTGACAATTTGCATGCGAGCAATC
>JAURWJ010000014.1 GCA_030655015.1 Methylotenera sp.
CCATGGCACGTTACAAATACATAGACACCAGCCCACGATTTCTAGCTGTTGATCTGCAGCGGCAACTCCTTCCTAGAAGCTTTGAATACGCCCTCAACCACCTGCTAGACCATGAACTTGATTTAAGCGGTTTTGACACCCGCTACTGCAATGATGTCACTGGCGCCCAAAAAGAAAAAATGGGGTCAGACACGATTTATAAAGCTATGACCCGTTATGCCTCGTAAAAATCGTGTCTAACCTCATTTTTCTCATTTTTACCCCATTTTTATTACAAATCTATAAAAATGATCAACAAGTGGCTAGAGTCTAGGCCTTTAACAATATAATCACCGCACCACTGCCACCATCTTGCCTGCGAGCTTCTGCGTAGGCGATGACTTCATCTTTTTGCATGAGCCAGCCGCGCAATTTGTTCTTGAGTACGGGTTCACGATTGTATGAACCCAAGCCTTTGCCATGCACAATACGTACGCAACGGATGCCGCGTTTTTTACAATCACTGATAAAAGTTGATACATAAAGCCGTGCTTCGTCGCTGATTAAACCATGCAGATCAATAGCTGCTTGTATGACCCAATGCCCGCGGCGCAGCTTGCTTAAAATGTCAGGCGAGTGACCTTCACGCAAATAAAGTAGCTCTTCACCGGTTTCAAGCTCATGCGCTGGAATGTAATGGTCAGACAATGAGTCCGCAAGTGCTTGTTGTTCATCGCGGATGAATTGTTTGGGGATTGGTTTTGGTTTTTTAACGGGGTGAACTGCGCGATCATGCTTTGGTAGCGGACGCACGTCTTTGACTGCTTCTGAAAACAGATTTCTTTCGTTTTTGTTTTCGTTGGTCACTATTTGCGCCATTTTGCGTAGGAGCGATGACCTCGTCGCCATTTGCAGTATTACTTTGCGACGAGACCGTCGCTCCTACACTATTTGTTATTTATCCAAATAACGCTCAGCATCCAATGCCGCCATGCAGCCAGTACCAGCACTAGTAACGGCTTGACGGTAGATGTGGTCTTGTACATCACCCGCTGCAAAAACGCCAGGCACGCTAGTGGCTGTGGCGTTACCTGCACGCCCCATTTGGGTAACAATGTAGCCGCCTTCCATTTCCAGCTGACCTTCAAAAATGTCGGTATTGGGTTTGTGACCAATGGCAATGAATACGCCCATTAGATTAATGTCTTTGGTGGTGTTGTCATTGATGTTCTTGAGGCGCATACCCGTTACGCCGCTGTCATCACCCAATACTTCATCTAGGGTTTGGAATGTTTCCAGTACGATTTTTCCTTCAGCTACGCGCGCCATCAGTTTATCCACCAAAATAGCTTCGGCCTTGAATTTGTCGCGGCGATGTACTAGTGTGACTTTGCTCGCAATGTTGGCTAGGTAAAGCGCTTCTTCTACTGCGGTATTGCCACCACCGATAACGGCAACTTCTTGATTGCGATAGAAAAAACCATCACACGTGGCGCAAGCTGAAACACCTTTACCGCTAAATTTCTCTTCACTCGGAATACCCAGATATTTTGCTGATGCACCTGTTGCAATAATCAGTGCATCGCACGTATATTCGCCGTTGTCGCCTACTAAGCGAATTGGTTTCTCGCTCAAGTGCGTGGTGTGAATATGATCAAAAATCATTTCAGTGTTAAAGCGTTCAGCATGTTTTTGAAAGCGCGCCATGAGTTCCGGGCCTTGCACGCCATCAGCGTCTGCTGGCCAGTTATCGACTTCGGTGGTCGTCATGAGCTGGCCACCTTGTGCGATACCGGTAATTAAAACTGGTTTAAGGTTGGCACGCGCTGCGTAAACTGCGGCTGAGTAGCCTGCCGGGCCAGAGCCTAAAATAAGTAAGTGAATGTGACGTGTTGCCATGATTTATTGCTTTCTTGATTCTTAATGAGTGTTATAACGTTGATGTCGGGTTGGTTGATATGCTTCTCAAGCAAACTACTTTTCTAATAAGCTGCGTAGCATCTAGGCAGTTTTTTGGCTTCGGCCGCGCCATTATGTTGAACATTATGGCACTTAACATCGCGTTGCGAGTTAGCCTACACCGAAAAACTGCTTTGCTATTTTTCCAGCAAACTACGCAACATCCAGGCAGTTTTTTCATGCACCTGTAAACGTTGTGTGAGTAGATCGGCAGTTGCCTCATCTGACGCGGCGCTCGCACTAGGAAATACGCTACGTGCGGTGCGGCATACCGCTTCATGTCCAGCAACCAATTCGGCAATCATGTCTTGAGCTTTGGGTACAGATTCAGACTCTTTAATTGAGGTGAGCTTGGCAAAATCGCGATAAGTGCCGGGTGCATAAACATCTAATGCGCGAATGCGCTCGGCAATTAAATCCACCGCGAGTGCCAGTTCGTTGTACTGCACTTCAAACATCAAATGCAGTGTGCTGAACATTGGTCCGGTTACGTTCCAATGAAAGTAATGCGTTTTCAAATACAGTGTGTAAGTGTCCGCCAAAAGATGCGATAAACCCTGCGCGATATGTTTTCTGTCTTGCTCTTTTATACCAATATCCATGATGATTTCCTATCTATTTATTGGGTTGCTGTTAGATTGATATTCTAATCGCTACGTAGCGACTTTGATACTGCTATAATTAAATCCAACTATAAATACGTAAGGTTTTTATCTTGTTTTTTAAGAAATCCACCCCTGCCAATGCGCGCCGCGAGGCTGAAGTCAGTAAATCGAATGCGCTTGCCAATACCCTCATTAAAGAAGCTTGGTGGCTAGGTTTAGTGCTGGTCGGTTTGTATATCACGGTGATTCTTTTTACCTACCAACCTGATGATTCTTCATGGTCACACATGGCGCCTGATGGCGCTGTTATCCAGAATAGTGGCGGCCACGTGGGGGCGTGGCTGTCTGACTTAATGTTATATATTTTTGGTTTTTCGGCATGGTGGTGGGCTGTGCTGGCTTTTTATGCCATGTGGTTTGTCTATTTGAAGTTAGAAATAGTGAATCAGAGTAAAAAACCATTTTTGCTGTTTAATTTCATCGGATTTGCCCTGTTGCTAATTGCCTCCAGCGCTTTAGAGGCCGGTCATTTGGTTGATCTGCCTGCCTCACTGCCATTAGTGCCTGGTGGCATGCTCGGTGGCGCTGTAGATAATGGCTTACGTAATTTATTTGGCTATACTGGCTCGAGCATGCTGTTGCTGTTGATGTTTGTGGTCGGGTTTAGTCTGTTTACGGGCTGGTCATGGATTGTGATTACTGAAAAATTTGGCTCGCTGTTAATGAGCAGCTATGCGTTTATTAAGCTGAAATGGCAAGATTTTCAAGACAAAAAAGCCGGTAAGGTGGTTGAACTTGAGCGTAAAGTATTTGTGCAGGCTGAGCGTAAACGATCAGAAAATCGCGAGCCGGTATTCATTGAGCCACCTGTACTTGAAGTAGCACAAAGTGAGCGCGTGCAAAAAGAGAAACAAGTGCCGTTGTTTGAAACGATGCCGGATTCCATGCTACCGCCACTGCACTTGTTGGATGAGCCATCAGGGTTGGTTGAATTACCTTCTGCCGAAACACTCGATTTTACCTCCCGCTTGATTGAACGCAAGTTAATGGATTTTGGTATTGAAGTTAAAGTGTTAACCGCACAGCCTGGCCCTGTAATTACCCGTTTTGAGTTAGAACCGGCGGCTGGTGTTAAAGGTAGCCAAGTTACTAATTTAATTAAAGATTTAGCACGTGCGTTGTCCGTAGTGAGCGTGCGTGTGGTTGAAACTATTCCTGGAAAAACCTGCATGGGTTTAGAGATTCCAAATGCAAAACGACAAATTGTACATTTGTCTGAAATCATGAGTAGTCAAGCCTATGCTGATATCAAGTCGCCGCTAGCGATTTCGTTAGGTAAAGATATTGCAGGCAAGCCAGCAGTGGCAGATTTAGCAAAAATGCCACATGTGTTGGTAGCGGGTACCACTGGCTCAGGAAAGTCAGTGGCGATTAACGCGCTTATTTTAAGTTGGCTGTACAAAGCCGATGCCAGCCAAGTACGCATGATTCTCATTGATCCAAAAATGCTTGAGCTTTCCGAGTATGAAGGTATTCCGCATTTGATGGCACCGGTAGTGACCGATATGCGACAAGCCGCAAATGCGCTCAATTGGTGCGTGGCAGAGATGGAGCGTCGCTATAAGTTGATGTCTATGCTGGGTGTGCGTAATTTAGCGGGCTATAACCAAAAAATCAGAGATGCAGATAAAGCGGGTGAAAAAATACCACATCCGTTTAGCTTAACACCAGATGATCCTGAGCCGCTGACAGAAATGCCGCTGATTGTGGTAGTAATTGATGAGCTGGCCGATTTGATGATGGTAGTGGGTAAAAAAGTGGAAGAGCTGATTGCACGCTTAGCGCAAAAAGCCCGTGCGTCAGGCATTCATTTAGTCTTAGCCACACAACGCCCATCAGTTGATGTGATTACAGGCTTGATTAAAGCCAACGTGCCGACACGGATTTCTTTTCAGGTTTCCAGCAAAATTGACTCGCGCACTATTTTAGATCAAATGGGCGCGGAAGCGCTATTAGGTCAGGGCGATATGCTGTATATGCCGCCTGGTACTGGCTACCCGGTGCGGATTCATGGTGCGTTTGTGTCAGACCAAGAAGTGCATAAGGTGGTGAACTACCTAAAAGCGCAAGGTGAACCTAACTACATAGAAGGTATCTTAACCAACGAAGCTGAAGAGGGCGGTGCTGACTTCGCCAGCGTGGGTACTAGCGGAGGGAGTGGGGCAGAGGTTGATCCGCTTTATGATGAAGCCGTGGGTATTGTGCTAAAAACTCGCCGTGCCAGCATCTCTTCGGTACAGCGCCAGCTTCGGATTGGTTATAACCGCGCCGCACGTTTGATTGAGGATATGGAGCGCGCAGGTTTGGTATCTGCGATGCAAACTAATGGTAACCGTGAAGTTTTAGCGCCGCATCACGAAGCCTGATAATTAGAGATTTTAATGATTAAACCTAAAATAAAGTACTTACTGATACTGTTGCCAATGCTGTTAGCCATGCCATCTGCAAATGCTGATGGCATGGCAAGTGTAAAGATTTTTTATGAACAAACACAGGCCATGCGTGCAACGTTTCATCAAGTAGTCACCGACAGACAAGGACGTAAGGTGCAAGAGGTTGATGGTGAAATGCAGTTGAAGCGTCCAAATAAATTCAGGTGGGA
>JAURWJ010000018.1 GCA_030655015.1 Methylotenera sp.
GATTCTACCAACATGGGTTCTTTGTAAAAGCTATTGACATGTCCTAAACACAATACGGCGATGGGCTTGGCATCACTTGGCATATTGAGTAATTGCCCTAATGCAACAGGGTCGAAAATTGAAACCCAACCCATGCCCAAGCCTTCAGCCCGTGCTGCCAGCCACATATTTTGAATGGCGCAACTGACAGAGGCTAAGTCCATTTCTGGTAAGGTTCTGCGCCCAAAAACGTGGCGCTCGCGGTCATTACACAATGCTGCGATTAATAACTCACCACAGTCTAAAATACCTTCTACTTTAAGCTGTAGAAATTCTGCCATGCGCGCGGTATTTTCAACTTCACCAATCGCTTGTGCAGTTTTAGCACGCTCGGCATCCACCAGCTGGTGGATATTTTTACGCATATTGGTATCGGTGATTCTAATAAAGCGCCAAGGCTGCATTAAGCCCACGCTAGGTGCTTGATGCGCTGCGTGTAAAATTTTAGTCAGTAATTCAGGCGCAATAGGTGTTGGCACAAAGTGCCGCATGTCGCGGCGTTCGGCAATCACGCGATAGACGGCGGCTATTTCAGCGTCCGAATAGCGGTGCGGGCGTAACGTGTCATTCATGGCAAAAACAAGCTTGCAGCAGCTTGCGGGTTAGAGGCAAAGTAAAAGTGTAAAAAGCTTGCGGTGATACTGCCGTGTTGGTAAACGGCTTCGCCTTTACCTCGTTTGGCTTCTGCTTGAAAAGCTACCGCTAGCGCTGTGGTGAAAGAGCCATAATGAAAAGTATGCGCGCTAATTTCGCCTTTTGGCAGCGACACATGCTGAGTGCCCAAGCCCTGAAAGCGTGCTTCAACTTGACAATTGCCGGTCAATAGACCGAACGTAGGTGTGCCGTTAATTGATTCTGATAACGCCATCATGCCGCCGCACTCGGCAAGAATAGGTTTATTTGCGTTAAAAGCTGCGTGTAGGGCCGCGCACATTGTACCGTTTTCATTTATTTGTTTGAGATGTAATTCAGGGTAGCCACCTGGTAGCCAGTAGGCATCAGCTTCGGGCAAGGCTTTGTCATGTAGCGGCGAAAAAAATCTAATGGTTGCGCCTAACTCACTCAAACAATCTAAATTGGCAGGGTAAATAAAACAAAAGGCTTCATCACGCGCAATGGCAATGGTTTTGCCTGCTAATAACGCTGGCGTGGTTGAAGCTAATGGCGCATTGAATGTCACCTGTGGCGGCAAAGGTAGCTCAGCAGAATTGGCTAATACAATCGCGGCAGCTTCGATTCTGGCTTCCAAGTCATCAATTTCATTGGCGCGAAATAAACCTAAGTGACGCTCTGGCAATGCCATTGCCTCATCTCTTTGCAGTGCCCCAAACCAGCTTAAATGGGCTGGCAAACTTTCACGCAGCATGTTGGCATGGCCAATACTGCCGACTTTATTGGCTAACACGCCTGCCGGCGTTAGCTTTGGCTGATAGGCTAGCAGCCCTGAAGCAATCGCGCCAAAAGTCTGCGCCATACCACTGGCATCAATGGTGACGATGACAGGTAAACCAAAGCGCACTGCAATATCGGCGCTAGAAGGCGTGCCGTCATATAAACCCATGACACCTTCAACGATAATCACATCGGCAGTTTGTGCCGCGCTGTATAAACGCGCCAAGCCATCTTGCTCGCCACACATGCCTAGATCTAAGTTGTAAACGGGTTGTCCAGTGGCCTTTTCTAACACCATGGGGTCAAGAAAGTCAGGTCCGCATTTGAAGGCGCGAACGTTTAAACCACGGTTTTTCCAAGCCCTGGCTAAGGCGGCGGTTGATAAGGTTTTTCCTTGCCCGGAAGCGGGGGCAGAAACTAATACAGCAGGGCAGGTGATTGGGGTCATGATTGGCGTTTCATTATTGCTGATAAAATGTTTTCAGGCGTTACCACTCAATACCTGGCATGGCTTGTACGCCATCTTTGAACGCATGTTTAACCAAATTGATCTCACTCACAGTGTCGGCAATTTCAATTAAGCCCTCAGGTGCACCACGCCCGGTAATCACCACGTGTTGCATGGACGGGCGGGCTTGTAATGCAGCACATACTTCTTCTATTGTTAGCCAGCCATATTTGAGTGTGTAGGTAAATTCATCCAAAATCACTACGTTAATGGTTTTATCCTGCAAATAGCCGCACACCAGTTCCCACGCTTTGCGCGCAGAAGCTAAATCACGTGCGGCATCTTGCGTTTCCCAAGTGAAGCCATCGCCCATGACATGCCAGGTAAGGTTCGCGTTGCCGCGAAAAAAGGCTTCTTCACCCGTATCAGAGCGGCCTTTGATAAACTGCACCACAGCGGCCTTCATGCCGTGGCCTAGCGCGCGGGCGAGTAGGCCAAAAGCGGCGGTTGATTTACCTTTGCCGTTACCGGTGTGGATTAACAGCAAGCCTTTGGCAATGCTGGCAGATTCTATCTTGGCATCAACCACCGCCTTTTTACGCTGCATGCGCGCATTGTGGCGGGTGACTTTGTCGCTATCACTCAAAATTAAACTTTGGCGCGCTGTTGCCTATTCGCCAATGCAAACGCCACATGTACGATGAGTGCAACACCTAGCCAGAAGCCAATATTTTCTAATTGGTGCGGAAAATACTTCATCAAGCGTTCGCCAAATACCGCCAAGGTCGGTTCTGGGTAACGACCACCAAAGAAATAAAAACCACCACTAGAAAACAACTCACTGACCGTTGCCGCGATTGCTACACTGCCGACTAAAGGTAAAAGCGCGTTGATGCTAAAGCTGATACGCTTGGCAAACCAGCGACCTGCTAACCACATCACGCCGTAAGCTGGCAATAAAAAGCCATAAGCAGGGGTGACACAAAAGCCACTTGTACCAGCAAAAGTGATTGAATAAAAGTCTAAACCTGCGCACAAGGCAAGCAAGGCTGGAAACATCCATGTTGGACGCAAATACAAACCTGCCAAGAAAAATACTGCTAAAGATGCGCTTGGTAAATGATTGATAGAAGCAAAATGATGGCCGCGCGTGACGATAACAAGCGCGGCAAGTACGAGACCTATAATGATTTGATGTGTTTTTGAAAGTGTTAGCATGGTAGGTGGTGCCTCCAGTGGGTTCGTGAATTGTTAAAAATAATTGAGTGTGATTTTAGCGTAAATGTGTTTTGCTTAAGTATTTTATTTTGGCGAGTTTTCACTCGCCACTAATTGGTAAGTTTATGGTTTCATATCATAACGTAAACCTACAAACAGATTACTGCCAGCGGTATTGTAGTCAGCGCCGTTTGGTGAAAAGCTGCTTTTGGTGGTGCTAAGCACATAGTTTTTATTCAGCACATTGTTAGCGCGCATTTCCAGTTTCCATTCTGGTGTCATACGATAATTTGCGGTCAAATTCACCAAGGCATAGCCACTCATTTTAAATTGATTGGCGAGGTCATTGTAACGAGTAGATGCCCCCGTGACTTCAGCACCCCATTGTAGATCTCCCCAAGTGTGTAATAGATTCATTGCACCATAACGATTGCCGCGGCGTGGTACCAGATTGTCGGTTTTATCGTCACGAGGCGATTGCACAGTGAAGTTACCGCTTAACAATAGTGAGTCGGAGATGTTCCAGTTGGCATCAAAGCTTGCACCTTGAATTTCAACTTTTCCGACATTGACGGGGCAGAAGCCAGCGAAAGTACATTCACTCGTGGCAGGGCCAACGGATGCAATTAAGTTTCTAATTTTGTTTTCAAAAACAGTCATGCCCACATTAAATTGATGACCGGTATATTTAAGGCTGGCTTCGATATTGTCTGATTTCTCCGGGCTTAAACCCGGGTCGCCAAAATTTGGAAAATATAACTGGTTAAAGGTGGGGGCTTTGAATGCGTTGCCATAGTTTGCCGCCACGCGCCATTCTGGCGTGATGCGGTAAGCATAACCCACCCCACCTGTGGTGTAATTGCCAAATTGTGTATTATGGTCTTCGCGCAATGAGAGTTGTAAAGCATGATTGCCAATGTCAGCGACATAGCCAGCTAAAAAGCTATCGTTGTTGCGCTCTTTTTTAAATTTGGTTTTGACGTTGCTTTGGCCATTCACGTCTTGCTCTAGTCGGTCATAAGCTAACGTGAGTGTGCCTAATGGCAAGTTAAAATCATTTTGCCATGTCAGTTGTTGTTGTTCTGTGCGGAATTTGCTGATACCTTTTGGGTTGTAACTTGAGCTGGCAGGGTTAGTATTCGGTTTGGCATGGCTATCAGAGTCATCCACGCCCATGCCTAGCTTGAAAGTGCTGTGCCAAATATCAGTAAACTGGTTCTTGCTGGTAAAAGCATAACTTTGTAGGGTTTGCTCGCCAAAATTCTCATAATTGTTATCAAACTCGGCGTGTCCTTTGCTTTCAAAGAATTGCAATGCCCAAGTATGACCTTGGGCTAATGCTAGTTCTAAAAAAGCTGAGGCACTTAAATTGCGATAACTGTCATCGTCTGCATCTTTGCCCGTGCGTATGCGTTTGGCAGAAAAGCTATCGGTATCAAAACTGCTTACATTGATGCCATATTTAAGCGCATTAACGCTACCGCTGATGCCCGTTTCTGCGGTTTTGGTATCGTAACTGCCCAGCCCAACTGCGGCATGTACCAGCGGTTTGCCAGCCTCGGCTTTGCGTGTAAAAATTTGAATCACGCCGCCAATCGCATCTGCGCCATAAAGGCTAGAAGCTGGGCCGCGCAGAATTTCAATTCTTTCAATTTGCGCGAGTGGAATGTTTTCAAAAGAAGTTGTGCCTAGCGTGGCGGAGTTGATGCGTAAGCCATCGACTAACACCACCACATGGTCAGCATTGGTGCCACGTAAATATACGCTACTGCCTGTGCCTGCACCGCCGTTGGTGCTAATTTGCACACCAGGTTGTGTACGCAATAGGTCGGTGATAGAGCCTGCACCTGCGCGTTCGATTTCTTCACGATTAATGACTGTTACATCGCCAACAACGTCGGTGCGCGCTTGTTGCGTACGGCTGGCCGTGACTACAACATCCTCTAAATTGATATTTTCAGCCGCAAAAACAGGTGAGGTAAACGCCAGGCTGACTAAGCTGGCAATGGTGGATTTTTTCATTGTTTTTTCCCTAATTACATGCGACCCCGCATGTAGATTTGTAGAACCAGGGAACACAGAAGCATTGAAATAAAAAAAGAAAGCGCGGTCGAGCTAACGACGCAAAAGCGCAGCCTTTGTTTACCGTCACCCCGCGGTATTTCCTAGCGTGCCTTGAAATAAGGCGTTGTTGCGAGGCCGGTCTCCGGGCTTGTGAGGAGATGTTTTGCGCCTTCCCAAATCTTGCCTTATTCAAGGCTTTGATTCAGTGACCTATTGCAAAACTACACTCACTTACCGTTGCGGGGGCAGCATAGGGATTGTTTATGTTTTTAATTAAAACAAAAACGCACCTATTTCCCAGTTTCACCTTGTTTGAAAGAAAACAAACATGGCACCTAACAACAAGTTCGCATTATAGCGTTTAAATTTCTGGCGATAGTAACTATTTTTAGTTGAGCTAACTTTGTAATGTATTGTAATACTTTGAAAAATCCACGTTAACTATTGACTATAATCATTTTTTTCAATTATAGTAGTAGCATGGATGCAGACTTGAAAGCGTTAGAAGGAAAACTGTCACACTTAATTTCACTGTGTGGTGAGTTGCGCCATTAAAACGCGCAACTGCGTCTTAATTTAGGCGCAATGGAATCTGACACTGCATTATTAAAAGCCAATATGGCGCAAGCCAGTGAGCGCATCGAGGCACTGATGCAGCGTTTGCCCTAAAGCATTGGCGTATCAAATTTTGAGTATAAAACAATGAGTGAAATTAAAGGCGTAGATGTTAATATCATGGGGCGTGACTTCACCGTGTCATGCACAGATGAAGAACGCCCAGGCTTAATAAACGCGGTTAATTTTTTAGATAAAAAAATGCGTGATATTCGTGATAGTGGCAAAGTCATCGGCGTTGAACGTATTGCAATTATGACTGCACTTAATTTATCGCACGAGCTGCTCAATAGTAAAAGCGGCAATGTTGATGTCGGTGACATAAAGCGTAGAATCACTTCGATGCAAGATCAAATTGATCAAGCCTGTGCTGAAAAATAAATATTTAAGCATCACAGCAAGTATGAGTAAGATAGCGTAGAATTATTTCAATAGTTTTATCGTAATGATAAAACGTCAAGTTTTAAAGTTTGTTCTCTGCGGTGCGGTTTAGGCTAATAATTCCTTGAACTAGTTTATAGCACCGGTTTTGGTCATTCGAGTTGTTGTGTGCGCGCCCTAAATTGAGTGTTCTTTTAAGGACTTCTTGGCGGGTGTACCTAATGCGCTCTAGGCTATTACCACTTGAGCCTTTTTGGTTCAGGATGCTGGCTTAGGCTTTATCCGTAGAGAACTCCTCATTTTGACGTGTGAGCCAGTCAGGAAAAACTGATAATCGCGACTAACCCGGCTACGCCGGCAAGTCTTATTAATGTTTGGCTTCCCCAATTGACTTCGCCAATAAACTGGCAAGTTAAAGTGTGAAATAACCAGCTTCAGCTGGTATATTCTACGGTGATACCAAGTACTGACTTTGGAAGATCATCTTAATTCGTGATATTTTAAATCAGCCAAACTTACAATCGCCAAGCACTTTTCATGGCATGCTTCTAAAACAACGGGCGGCGCGAAGCCTGCTTCTGATGCCTCTAGCCAGCGATTTGCACATAAGCACCAGCGGTCTCCCGCTTGCAAGCCCACAAAGCCATGTTCCGGGCGGGGCGTGCTTAAGTCGTTCCCACGCGAAATTGAAAAAGCTAAAAACTCTTCGGTCATCTGCGCACAAACCGTATGGCTGGCTTTGTCCTCCAAGCCAGTTTCGCAACAACCCGTTCGGGTAAAGCCTGTGATGGGATCTAGGCTGCAAATTTGTAATGCCGTGCCCAGTACGTTTTTTTCTTGTAGTTTTGCCATGATGCCTCTTTGTTAAAATTCAGTATTGATCATTTGTTTATAGATTATCATAAGCGATCATTTTTAACAGGGTAAACCTATGCGTTATTGGCTAATGAAATCTGAGCCGACAGATGTTTCTATTGATGATTTAGCAGGCTTTGAAAATCAAACGGTTGATTGGTACGGTGTGCGTAATTATCAGGCGAGAAACTTTATGCGCGACCAAATGCAGGTAGGTGATGGCGTATTGTTTTATCACTCTAATTGCGCGGTGCCTGGTATCGTTGGCCTTGCAGAGGTGAGTACGCTAGCTTATCCGGATCGATTGCAGTTTATAAAAGATCACAAGTACTTCGACCCTAAATCAACTCCTGAAAATCCACGCTGGCTGAATGTCGATGTAAAACTGGTGCGTAAAACGCGTTTGCTAAGTTTGAAGGAGTTGCGTGAAACGCCTGAGTTAGAAAATATGCGTATATTGCAACGCGGTAACCGACTGTCTATTACTCCGGTTGACCCCAAAGATTGGCAGATTATTTTAGAAAAACTAAAATAACGACCCTTAATTGAAAAGCCCCGCGACGTGCACGGGGCTGAATAGGAACAGTTCTTTAATTAAACAACTTACTTTTTGGCGTCTAGGCTACCCATGGATTTTGGATAGGTGACCAAACCCCAAGGCATATTCTTCACCTCGATTTGTTTTGTAACTTCGAGTTTTTCGGCATCAATTACAAATACCGCATCTGATTTTCCGCAAGCTAACAGAATTTGTTTGTCATCAGGCGTAAAACTGAAGTGCCAGCAACGATTGCCAGTTGGGATATCTTTAATTTTTTCGTAGGTATTGGCATCAAAAACTTGCAGGGCTTTTGCTTTATTGGTCGCAACAAAGATATGTTTACCTGTGTGGTCATAAGCAATCCCATAAGGTGTCTCGCCTGTTTCAACGGTGCGTACAAAGTTAAAATCTTTGTCTAGCACCATAAACTTGTTACCGTATTCAAGCGTGGCAACATAGGTGTTACCGTCAGGTGAAACTTTGATGCCACGTGGGCGGTCGCCATATTCGTGAGTATGGATTGTTTTTACTAGGCTACCATCTTCTATATTGTGTACAGTAACCGTATTGTCAGCCTCGTTGGTAATTACAAGGTTTTTACCGTCCGCTGAAAATTCAATGCCCTCGGTTTCTGGACCGCCAATAATTTCACGTATTTTCTCGCCTTTGGTCAAATCCACCACGGCAATACGTGCGGGTTCTGCATCGTCGTCGTCCTCTTCTTCTTTTGCTTTATCTCCTGGTCTTGGTGGAGGCCCGCCTTTAGCGCTAGGCTCAGAAGAAATAAAAGCGTAATTGCCGCTAATGCGAACAAACTCAGGATTTTTGCCTACTGGAATTTGCTGCAATACTTCCCCAGTTGCTGTGTCGATTACTGAGATACTTTCGTTTTCACGTGTGGCGACAATGAGTTTCTTTCCATCATCAGTTATTCCTAGGCCACGAGGACCTTCAGCTTTGACATCAAATTGTTTCACCACCTTCATGGTGGCAAGGTCGATGACACTCACGCCGGCATCTTGGCTGGTGACATAGGCAAATCCGCTTGTTGTTGCATTTGCGCCTGTTGCGGCTGAGATATCTTCAGACTTTTCTTTACTGCAACCGCCAATGCTTGTGATTAATGTCAATAATACCAAGCTGATACGTACTTTATTAAAATTAGCTGTGAACTTCATTATTCATAATCTCCATAGTGATCTAGTTATAGGTACATTTTATAGTCGGATAACATCATATTGATGCGATGTGCCAAAGTAATAGGGTATGCAAGAATCATACTCGGCAACGATTTCTATTTTCATCTTAATAGAACAAACAGTTAGTCATATCTTCTAAATTATATTGGTTGTTTTAAACCAGTGTGGTGGTTTAAAACAACCATAACGGTTTAAAGCAACCAAAAATTAGCCCAAGAATAATTGATAGGCTGGGTTTTGTGTTTCATCCCAATACGGGTAACCCAAATTACTTAAGAAGTCAGAAAATGCAGATAGTTCATTTGGCGGGACTTGCATTCCCACTAATACGCGCCCAAAATCGGCGCCATGGTTGCGGTAATGAAATAGACTGATGTTCCAGTCGTGCCCCATTGTCTCTAAAAACTTCATCAATGCGCCTGGTTTTTCAGGGAACTCGAATCTGAATACTTTTTCATTTTCAGCTTGCGGTGCATGGCCACCCACCAGATGGCGCAGATGCAGTTTGGCAACTTCGTTGTCGGTTAAATCTATGGTTGGCAAACCTTGTTGCTGCAAGGCCTCTACCAGCTTGGCTGATTCTGCAGGATCAGCAATGGCAACACCGACAAAAATATGTGCATTTTTGGGGTCAGAATACCGATAGTTAAATTCAGTAATGTTGCGATCACCTAACAGACGACAAAATGCTTTAAACGCCCCTGGTTTTTCGGGGATAGTGACCGCTAATACTGCCTCGCGCTTTTCGCCGATTTCAGCGCGCTCGGCAATAAAACGCAAGCGGTCAAAATTCATATTGGCACCAGAGGCAATGGCAATCAAGGTTTTATCGTGCAGGTTTTCACGTTTGGCATACGCTTTTAGCCCCGCGACAGCGAGCGCGCCAGCGGGCTCTAATATGCTGCGGGTGTCTTCAAATACGTCTTTAATGGCGGCACATATAGCATCATTATCCACCACAATCATTTCGTCCACATATTGTTGGCACAGCGCGAATGTATGTTCGCCCACTTGTTTAACCGCAGCGCCATCGGCAAATAAACCCACTTGCTCAAGCGTGACGCGCTCACCTTTTTTTAGCGACTCGGTCATGGCTTCAGCATCTTTAGCTTCAACACCGATGATTTTTATTTCAGGACGCAGTGCCTTAACGTACGCTGCAATGCCGGCGATTAAGCCGCCGCCGCCAACGCAACAGAATATAGCGTGAATTGGTCCGGGATGTTTGTCCAGTATTTCCATGGCAATTGTGCCTTGCCCCGCGATAACGTCCGGATCATCGTAAGGGTGCACAAAAGTGAGTTGCTCAGATTTTTCTAGCTCGAGCGCTTTTACGTAAGCATCAGAGTAACTGTCACCGAATAATACCACCTCGGCACCACGGGCTTTTACTGCATTTATTTTAATAAGCGGTGTGGTCGTCGGCATGACAATGACAGCTCTACAGCCTAACTTTTGAGCGCTCATGGCTACGCCTTGCGCATGGTTACCCGCGCTAGCTGCAATCACGCCACGTTTCAGTGTTTCGGAAGGCAAACTTGCCATTTTGTTATACGCCCCACGTAGCTTAAATGAGAACACAGGTTGCATATCCTCACGTTTCAGTAATACGCGGTTGTTGATGCGGGCGGATAAATTAGATTGAAATTCTAAAGGTGTTTTTTTAGCAACATCGTAAACATGCGAATGTTCTATTTTATCGCGGTAATTTATAGTTAAGTTTGTAGTCATGCGTTATTTTTAAAAATGCCTGTGCGGTGTATTATGTTGAATTGTTTGTATTATAAAGAATTTATTAAGGATTTACGAAAATGCCAGGAAACGAAAATAAGTTATCGCAAGACGAATTAAAGCAACAAGTTGCAAAAGCCGCAGTTGAATATGTAAAAAGTGGCATTATTGGCGTAGGTACTGGGTCTACGGCCAACTTTTTTATTGAAGAGCTCGCTAAAGTAAAGCATAAAATTGACGGCGCGGTAGCCAGCTCCGAAGCGACAGCACAACGTTTGCGTGGTCATGGTATTGAAGTGTTTGATCTTAACAGTGTGGATAGCCTGGATATTTATGTGGATGGCGCTGATGAAATTACCGAGCACCTGCACATGCTTAAAGGTGGTGGCGGTGCTTTAACACGTGAAAAAATCGTGGCGGCAGTTGCTAAACAATTTATCTGTATTTGCGATGCCACTAAATACGTGCCGGTACTTGGTAAATTTCCACTACCAGTTGAAGTATTACCGATGGCAAAAAGCTATGTTGCACGCGAGTTGGTGAAGTTAGGCGGTCAGCCGCAGTTGCGCGATTTTACCACCGATAACGGCAATCTGATTTTGGACGTACATGGTTTAACGATTAGCGACCCCGTAGCAATGGAAGCTAAAATCAACCAAATTGTTGGCGTGGTGACTAACGGCTTGTTTGCTGCCCGTCCGGCTAATGTGCTGTTGTTGGCGACAGCCGATGGTGTAAAGACTTATAAAAAATAATGACTTAATCAGACGTTGTAATAATTTTGTCATATTACTTGGCTAACATAAGCGTTGAATATCACTGGAAAATAATATGCAATCTGAACATACTTTTAAACAATATGATGCTGAGTTAGAAGCAGTGCGTGGAAAAGTGCTTGAGATGGGCGGCTTGGTTGAGCAGCAAATTGTGCAAGCACTAGAGGCGCTGGTAAAACTGGATATCAACCTAGCCAAAGAAGTCATGGCAAATGATCATCGCGTGAATGCACTGGAAGTGCAAATCGATGAAGATTGCAGTCATATTATTGCGCGTCGCCAGCCAGCAGCTGGCGATTTACGCATGGTGATGATGATGGTAAAAACCATTACAGATCTAGAGCGTATCGGTGATGAAGCCACTAAAATCGCGCGTACTGCACAAAAAATCTTTGAAGAAGACCGCATGTATAAGCCACGCTTTAATGAAATTAAAGCGATGGTGGCGTTGGTGCGTGAAATGTTACGTACGGCTTTAGACGGTTTCGCACGTTTGGATATCAGTAAAACGGTTGAAGTGGCTAAGCAGGATGAACAAGTGGATGAGCAGTTCCGCGCCGCAATGCGTCAGCTCATTACATTTATGTTAGAAGACCCACGTACTATTTCAATGTCGCTAGAAGTATTATTTGTAGCAAAAGCCATTGAACGCATTGGTGACCATGCCAAAAACATCGCAGAATATGTGGTGTATATGGTTAAGGGCAAGGATGTGCGCCATGTTTCTGTGCAAGAGATGGAGCGTGAGACGCTGTAGTTTTAAAAGTTAAGATCAATAAAAAAGCGCCTCTTAGAGGCGCTTTTTTATTGATAGAAGAGATTAGCTTTTTGTTGGTACGTAACCACTTGCGGTATCTGCGCCATCACCAAAAAAGTATTTTTCAGTTTGCTCAGCTAAATATTTGCGTGCTGAAGGGTCGGCTAGGCTCAGGCGATTTTCATTAACCAGCATGGTTTGTTGTTTAAGCCAAGCTGCCCAAGCTTCTTTTGAAACGTTTGAATAAATGCGTTTGCCAAGCTCGCCTGGGTAGGGAGGAAAATCCAAGCCATCGGCTTCTTTACCTAATTTAATACAATTGACTGTACGTGCCATGGTTAACCTTTAATTTAATCTGCGAGTTGTTACTCTAAAACGTTATGATAACGCATGTTAAAATTTAAAAGATAAACCTAGGAATTAAACTTGGAAATTTAATCTAAAAATTTAATTCGGCACTACTCATTATTTAGTCATTATTTAGAAAGTCAGTGATGCAAAGTTCTCAAAATGAATCACCAAACAGCTCTCAATCTCCACCTGCCTCAAAGCATACCGGGGCGAGTCCCTTTAAAGGTAAAACGGGTATCCGTCGTTTAATTAACGCTTTCGGTTACTCAATCGAAGGGTTTAAAGCGGCGTTTGTACATGAGGATGCTTTTCGACAAGAGGTGTTTTTGGCAGTGGTGCTGATTCCACTTGCGATTTATTTAGGCAATAGCCCCATTGAGCAAGCGTTGATGATTGCCAGTGTGCTGTTGGTGTTGATTGTGGAATTATTGAACTCTGCAATTGAAGCTGCGGTGGATCATACTTCAACAGAGCACCATGCGCTGGCGAAGCAAGCCAAAGATATTGGAAGCTCAGCTGTGTTTATTGCATTGGTGATTGTGGCTGTGGTTTGGGGTTTTGTACTGCTGGGTTAGGTTGTCATGGTAGGCGCGCAATCAGAGAAAGCTGATAATCAGCATTCAGAATAAACTGATAAGTACTACTAAGCCCGCTTTGCTGGCAAGTATTACTAATACCCGGTAAACCGGCAAGTGCGGCTAAGCAATAAGGTCACCGGCCTGAAGGCTGGGGTTAGGCGCTCCTTCCGCCCCGAAGGGCGGGGTTTTAAACCAGCAAGGAACTGGATAAATTGCGCACCTAACCAATACGGTTAGTTAAAAATCAGCCCGTAAACCTACCAGTACAGACCTTTCTCCTGCAGGTGAAATATCTTTCAAAAATGACGCATGCTCGCGAATTTCTTGATTAAGCAGGTTGTTGGCCTTGGCAAAAAGCTCTAGATTGACCTTAGTCGGCAGTTTGTAGGTGACCAAGGCGCTTACATCGGTATAGCCATTCGTTGCCAGCTCATTGGGGGCCGTGCGGCTTTGATTAAAAGCATGTAATACATCGATGCGCGCACCTAAACTATTTTTTTGATAATGTAAGCCTGCACCCAAACGTAGCGGGGTAATGCGGGGAAGAGCCTCACGATTATCGCGGTTAGTTGCATGCACGTAATCACCTCGTAGCGTTAAGTATAAATTATCAACCAGGTTAAACTTACCTTCTGCTTCTAAGCCTTTGAAGGTGGCTGCAAAGGCTGTAAATTGGGCGATAGGTAAATCTGAGTCTAGGTCAACATCGCCTGTATCCAGCAAGCCTAAAAAGCTGCCAAAACGGGTGTAATAGGCGCCAACACTGAACGAGTTTCTGCCGTCTTTCCAGCGTATCTGCGCATCCAAGCCGTTAGAGCGCTCTTTATTAAAATTGGGGTTACCTACTTCATATTGCCCGGTGGCTAAATGTGCGCCATCGGCATACAGCTCAAAATAGCTAGGTGCGCGTTCGTTATGCGATAAATTGGTGGCAAATGACCAGTTGGGGTTAAGCGTGTAAAGTCCGCCAAGCGCATAGCTGTAAGCATTAAAGCTGCTATTTTGTGCGGTGGATGATTTAGCCCAAGGACTGGCATCCAAAGTGGTATGTTCCGCACGACCTCCAAAACTCAGTTTGAATTTTTGCGGGTCAAATAAATTCAGCGGCATTTCCTCATATACATATAAGGCTTTGCTTTGTGTATTTACAGGGCCCACAAAAGCTTCGTCACCTAACGCTTCAAAGCTGGTGTTTTGAAACTGAAAGCCTAATATGCCTTCTAAATCTCCTATTTTTGCATGACCTGCCTCAAGACTACCTTCAACGCCACGGTTTTTAAACGTAGTGCCAACTTCGCCGTTCTCAAGTTCTTGATGTTGGTAGTCGGTATAAGCCATACGCACTTTAACGCGATTGACTATGCTGCCCAACTCATCAAATTCACTCGCAATATCCCAACGGTCACTTTTCATATCAGCGCGTACTGTGGGTTCAGCTACGGTGCCGTAGTTGCTTCTAAATCCGGAGTATGACGTGCCTAAGTAACCGTTATCAAAAGTTAAAGAAGCGCCAATTGCGCCACCTTCGGCGTCTGCGCTGCTATTAATGAGTTTGCCTTTATTTTCACGGAGTGTGCCGTCAGTGCGACTTTTTCGGCTAGATACTGCATAACCCTTAATATCTAAATCGCTGGATTTGCGTGTATATGCATCACCATGAATGGCAATCCTACCATTACCAACATCGATGACGCCCGCTAAGTTGTTTTGGCTGTCTGCACCACCAATACGTGCCTCAGCGCGACCGATAACGCCTTCTACTTTCTCGGTAGGAATGCGGTGGTCGATTGCATTGACGACTCCACCAACTGCGCTGCCGCCATAGAGTAAGGCGGCAGGACCACGCACGACATCGATTTGCTCGATAACCAGCGGGTCAATGGTGACCGCATGGTCAAAACTTAAAGAAGAAGCATCTAAAACACCGATACCATTTTGCATAATGCGTACCCGTTCAGCATCTAACCCGCGGATGATGGGGCGTGAAGAGTTAGGGCCGAAGTGTGTAGCAGAAACACCAGGAATACCGTTAAGTGTATCGCCCAGTGTGCTTTCACGTTTAAGTGATAATTCACGGCCGCTTAACACTGAAACTGGCACGACAAGCTCATCAGAGCCAACACCTAGTGGGTTGCCAGTGACGGCCACGGAGGGTAAATCTATTGCCGTATTGGGTTCTTGGGCAAGTGCGTGATTGGCAAACGATGTTGCCAAAATGATTAACATAGGTTTAAGCGCAAACGCTTTAAGCATTTGCGGATTTTGGGCGTAATTCATGGGAGTGACCTCAAAAAATAAAAGCAAATAACCAGCAAAACTTTTACAAAAGTTGCTGGAATAGAGAGATTAGATGCTTAGTTTTCGAGGTGGTCCGCGAGCAGTGTAGGCGGTGGTTGGGTAAGACTGAATGCTAAAGTAATCATTGGTTATTTGTGTTGAGCCTGCAGTGATTACGGGCACCACAAAAGCAGATAATTGCAGTCCAGTTGCTACTTTAGCATAGCTGATACATTGTTCACATTGCTCGGTAGCAGTGTGCTTGGATTGCGTATTTTTGTCTTGCTGATTATGTTTGGCGTTATTGGTTAAGTGGCTGATTTCATGCGTAGCAACACCCATTTGCGTGAAAGCAAATAAAAAAACTAAGGCGATATGAATGGTTTACCGTTGCAGCATGGGTTTGTTTTTAACAGTTTTTGATGGTGTGATTTTTGAATTTAAATAAAAAATGGCCGCATACGCGGCCATTTTCGTCAATGCTAGCTGGCATATTTCATAAGAATAAATACGTAACTGACCTGCCCCCAATAACACTACCAACAGATTCTGAAAAAAGTCCGTTTAAAAATCATTTAACCTGCCTTAGCTTTTGCGCGTAGATTGCAGGTGGAATTCGCCCACAACTACTATGCGGTCTAACTTCGTTATAATCCTTGCGCCAAGGTCGAGTTATCCAAAATAAGAACTGAGCAGACCATGAAATTAGAATCATTAATATCCTATCGCCTTAGACTTCCTGGTGTATAACCAAACTCTCGTTTAAACGCCGTAATAAAATGATTGACATGAGAGTAACCTAAACGAGTTGCCAAAGTTTTAAGTGGGATAGTGGTTTCTTGGATAGTGGAATGCGCTTCTTCTAGGCGTTTTTTGGACATAAAACGATGAATGGTCAGGCCGAATTCTTTACAGAATTCCTGATTTAATGTCTGGGCAGACATACAGGCCCACTCTGCAAGTTCAGCAATGCTCGGCAATTTTCCTTCCAGATGACTTAACAAGTCATTAATCTCATGGATCGTCGATACCCGTTTCTGTTCATGGTGTAGCAGGCCATTTTGCTGTTCGATGTACTCGATCAACTTACATAAATATTCCAGAACCTTAGCCTGAGAATAAAGTTGCTTCATCCTGCCTTTGAGATGGGGCGATATTGCAGATTTCAGGATATTGGTGATTCGAAGCGGAACCGGATGGGAAGCTACCGACGGGGCATCGGAAATATCCAGTGCTGACAAAAGATATTCTGTGTGCTGCTCGCCGATGAGCAGCTTAAGAGAACTGGTCGGCAAAGTGACAAAGGTTAGATCCATTGGCTGGGTCGTGGACTGTATCGAGTCGAATTGAAAACGATTTGCATGGCGAAAAAGTGTCAAATTTCCACCGAGCTTAACAGTACATTCTGGCAGATATTCCTCTTGCGTAATCTGACTGCCGAATGCAGTCCCGATCATAAACGTATCACTCTCATACTCACCAGAAAAATTGCCTTTATTAAATTTTTCGCCCTGAAAATTAGGATCGTACTCATGGCGCGCGCAGTAAATACTAATATTATGGGATGTTTTCAGCATGTTGGCATAGGCAACGCCAGCATCAGGTGGTAACTGATAAGTTAAGTATTCATCCTCAACATCTGCGTCTAATGAATAAGCTCCATCGGCAGTTAACCAATTCATATTTAATTTAAGAAAATGCTCTTTCATCTTTCATCTTTCTACTTAATTACTAACAGTTAAGCCATAAGGACTAAATAAGGATTAAGAGTTCTCACCTTAAATGATAAAGAAAGCGCCGTGTTAAGCAATGACAGTATTGAGAACATCATTTTTTCAGGCTATCAATAAAAATTTAGGGAATGTCCAGAATGGCTCGGCTGATATTGATGCCAACGGCCTCATTATCCACTCTATTCATTGAATAATGATTTTAACAGTTATTTCAAAAACAAGACTTCTATCGACATTATTCGTAGATTTAAATTCACATTCGTAGAATTTAAACCTGAGCCGTAGAAAAGCTATTCAAGTCGTAGTTTTTTTGTCTGGCAAGCCCTCTTTGGCGAAGCGATAATAAATAGCAGATTTAATCACTATATACGTTGGGGTTAATTTCCTCGTTCCGTTATTAATAGAACAAATATTTAAAGACATAATCATGAATCGCTATGAGCCTGCCACAAAAATTATCTGTACCAGTCTATTTCTTAGTTCAACTTTTATAGCTGGATTATTGGTTTCTCCCACGGTTTTATCACAAACACCTGACGCCGGCTCCATCCTGCTTCAGCAAGAGCAACTGCAACCGTCATTCCCCCAGCAGCTTCCAAATGGCGATGCAGATGAAACCGTAAAACCTGCGATGAAGGCTGATTCAGGTGTCAAAGTGAGGGTAAAAGCGATTCATTTCACTGGTGCTACGGACTTAGTACCAAACGCTGAATTGACCATCATCATCGCCCCTGCCCTTGACCAATCTTTAGACTTTAATACACTCCAAGCCTTGACTGAAAAAGTGACGCAACACCTAAGACAGTCAGGCTGGTTACTGGCAAGAGCCTACCTGCCCAAACAAGATGTGACCGAAGGTATTATCGAAATCGCTATTCTCAAGGGTCGTCTTGATGGCAGCCAAAGTGAAGGTGGTGGCTGGATAATGAACCTATCCGAAAACAGCCGAATTCATGCTGAAACCCTTATCAACATTGCTGAATATTGGGCGCCTTCAGGCAGCTCACCCAAAGAAAAACAACTTGAACGTGCTTTATTGCTGATGAATGATTTGCCTGGTATCTCAGCGAGATCTAGATTCGCCGCTGGCTCACAAACAGGAACCACTCAAATTACCGTTGATGTGAATGAAGGCCCTTTAGTTACGGGCAATGCGTGGGTCAATAACTTTGGCAATGATGCTACAGGAACTAATCAAGCCAATGCTGTCGTTAATGTGAACGACCCCCTTGGCTATGGCGAGCACGCGAGTGTCTATGCCACCAAAAGTAAAGGGTTAAGTCTAGCTAGAATAGGCTTTGATGTTCCGCTAAATTCAAATGGACTCAACGGCTCAATTGCGTATACAGACATGCATTATGACGTCATTACAGGTGCTGGCAAAACAGCTGATCTCAATGGTGACGCACGCATTGTCACTAGTTTAATTAGTTATCCATTTATTCGTTCACGGTTATTGAATTTGTATGGAGACCTTAGTTACAACCATAAAACAATAGTCGATGATAGTAGCTCGGGTAAATTAACTGACAAACGAATTAACGTTTTCACCCTATCACTCAAAGGTGACGGTATAGACAAATGGGGTGGTGATGGTATCAATAGCTATAGTATTGCCGTGACATCGGGCGATTTAGACTTATCTGGTTTAGCATCAAACCAAGCAACTGATGCCGCGACCCTTAATACCGATGGACATTACAACAAACTCAATTTGAGCTTGTCTCGCTTGCAACGTTTACCGAGTAACTTTACTTTACTAGGCAGCTTCTCATCACAAGTGGCCAGTAACAACCTTGACTCCTCCGAAAAATTTGTCTTAGGCGGCCCCACTGGTGTTCGTGCTTATCCTGTATCTGAAGGCCTGGGTGATGAAGGTTGGTTAGGTAGTGCGGAGTTACGCTATGACTTGCCACAACAAACCCCGCTCGGCAGACTGCAACTCAGCAGTTTTGTTGACACAGGCCATATCCGCACTCATAACACTCCTGGTAGCGTCAGTATCCCCACGGCTACTGGTAAAAACAGCTACCAGCTTAGCGGTGTCGGTATTGGTGTCAATATTACTGAATCTGGCAGTCATAGCATTAAAGTCGGTTGGGCACATACGCTTGGCAGTAATGATGGTAGAAGCAGTTTGGGCAAGCATTCTGATGGCACTACAGATAAAAGTCGTTTCTGGTTGCAAGGAATAGTCTGGTTCTAAGGCGAGTTGGTAAGGCTGTAGAACAGAACAAGAGATAAGGAAAAAATCATGAATAGAATTTACCGATTACTATGGAGTCGTTCTAGAGGTGCGTGGGTGGTGGCTAGTGAGTGTGCGAAGCGCACCGGTAAATCGAGCACCGTAGGTCAAGCTAAAACCTTAGCTGCCATTGCAGCGAGTAGCCTTATTGGGATGAGCGGAATGGCGTTAGCCGATCCGGCCGTTAACGCCCTGCCAACGGGCGGGCAGATAACGGCTGGTAGTGGCGCTATTAGCAGTGCTGGCAACGCCATGACCGTACAACAAAACACCCAGAAAATGATAGCTAACTGGCAAAGTTTTGATATTGGAGCAAATGCCAGTGTAACCTTCAAGCAACCCAATAGCAGCAGTATTGCACTCAACCGAATTGCCGGCCAAAATCCTAGCCAAATCATGGGCCAACTGAATGCCAATGGTCGGGTTATGCTGGTCAATCCGTCTGGTATCGTCTTTGGTCAAGGCAGTCAAATCAATGTTGGTGGCATCACCGCCACCACCCTCAACATCTCCGATGCCGACTTCCTTGCCGGCAACTATCACTTCGCCGACAGCACCAACACCGCCGCCATCGAAAACCTCGGCCATATCCTTGCCAACGGCGGCGTGGTCGCTCTGGTTGCGCCCATCGTCAGGAACGAAGGCGCGATTGATACCCCCAACGGTAGCACCGCATTGGTGGCTGGCAACGACGTCACGCTGGACTTCAGCGGCGATGGTTTGGTGAGCGTTACCGTCAGCCAGAGCCAGCTCAACAACCTGGTAGAAAACAAAGGCGCGATCCGTGCCGACGAAGGCTTGGTGATCCTCACCGCTGGCGCTGCCAGTGATGTACTTTCTGGTATTGTTAATAACAGCGGCATCGTCGAGGCCAAAGGTCTCACCCAACGAGGTGGGCGCATTGTGCTGGGTGGCGGCGAAGTCACTAATACCGGCATATTGAATACCAGCAGCAGTGCACACAATGGTGGCGACATCGCCATTGACGGCCGCTTTGTTGCACTTGGTGGTGAGATTAACACCGATGGTGTTAGCGGCGGGAACATCACTGTTACCAGTCATGGCGACCTGTCGCTGGCCGATCAGGTGCACGCCAAGGGCATCACAGGTGACGGCGGTACGGTCAGCTACAGCGCCGCTGGTAGAATCATCGAAAACAATGGCAGTGTGACGGACGCTTCAGGCCAGCAAAACGGTGGTGCAATCACCCTTGAAGGTGGGCGCGTGTTCAGCTCTGGCAGTTACAGCGCAACTGGCGCCACGGGGCACGGTGGTCGTATCGACATGACTGCCGGGCAGGATATCAATCTGCTCTCTGCACATCTTGACGCTTCAGGCAAGACAGAAGGTGGTCTGATTCGTGTCGGTGGTGCATTTCAGGGGGGTAAAACGGTTGCACAAGGTGGTTCAGCACCCAACACGCCAGAACATGAACGATTTGTTGATCGTTGGGCTACCTTGCCGGGAATTCGCAATGCCCAGAAAACCATGGTAAACGACAGTAGCACGCTCAATGTATCGGCCAGCAACGGCGATGGCGGTACAGCTATTGTCTGGTCTGACATTCAAACCACCATGGTCGGCAGTATTAATGCAACAGGAACAAGTAAGGGCGGCGCGGTAGAAATCTCTTCGGCCAATGAACTACGCCATGCCTCTTTGTCGAACGTGTCCATTGGTGCGGGCGGGCAACTACTGCTCGACCCAAAAAACATCACCATCGGAGATGCGGCAACAGCCACCTCATGGACCTACGCGGCTATCTTGGGGTTGGGATATACCCCTGGAGATGGCTTGGCCGCGGGTGATCAGAATGGTATGTCGGTGGCATTGAATGAACTAGGCGATCTGCTGGCCATTGGCTCGCAATATGATGACGGAGCGGGCAATAGCCAGACAGATAGCGGCGCGGTCTATCTGTTCAGCTTCGGTGACGGTAGCTTCACTGGTGCAACCTTGCAAAGCACAATTGGTAACGGCTACAGCGGTGGCAAAAATGTCAACTTAGCGCTGGATGCAGGAGATGGATTTGGTAGAGGTGTCTCTCTCAATGCAGCCGGCGACAGGTTGGCGGTAGGGGCACGTGGAGATGATGGGGCTGCTAATAATCTTAGCGATAGCGGTGCGGTCTACTTGTTCAGTTTTAGCGACGGTAGTTTTTCTGGCGGTGTTCGGACAGCGACGATTGGTAATGGATATACGGGCGGAAACAATATCAACACCAGTGCTGGCGCTTCTAGTTACTTTGGCTACGATGTTGCATTGAATGGCGTGGGCGACCGGCTCGCGGTAGGAGCCTACGGCCAGGACACCAAATCGGGCAGAGTCCACCTGTACACATTTAACAGCAGTGCTGGTGTTACCGACTTTTCGGGTGGCGTATTAGCTGGGAGTATTGGTCGTGGCCTGACGGGAGGCAAAAATGTCACGATGACAGGCATCCTTGACGATAACGACGAGTTTGGTCAAGGCGTTTCCCTGAATGCAGCTGGTGACCGCTTGGCCGTTGGTGCACACTACGATGATGTGGGGGGGGATGTCAATAACGGAGCGGTTTACCTATTTACTTTCACTGACACCAGTTTTACGGGTGGTCAATTGGCCGCAAAGATTGGTAAAGGTTTCTCTGGCGGCAAAAATATAGATTTGACTGGTGTGGTGGCGGCTGGCGATGAATTAGGCGAGTCCGTTTCACTCAATGCGGCAGGCGACCGTCTGGCGGTATCGGCGCACGGGGATGACGGTTTCAGCAATGGCGTGAATAATAGCGGTGCAGTCTATCTGTTCAGCTTCACCGATACCAGTTTCACGGGTGGAGCACTGGAAGCAATCCTGGGCAATGGCTACACTGGCGGCAAAAACGTCAATGTGTCGACGCTGGAGGCTAGTGACCAATTCGGTTACGGACTTGCGCTGAATGGCGTAGGTAATCGTTTGGCGGTAGGAGCTTTCAGCGATGACGGTTTTAACAATCTTGCGGCTAATAGCGGTGCGGTTTACCTGTTCAGTTTCAGTGACAGTGATTTCTCCAACGGAACTCTACAAGCCACCATCGGCAAGGGTTATAGCGCGGGTGCCAAAGATTACGATTTGTCAGCCAAAGGGGGGGCGTCGGTCACATCGCTCGCGGCGAACGACGCATTTGGCTCCACGGTCTCGCTCAATAGTGCGGGTGATCGTATGGCGGTGGGAACCAATGCTGGCTACGGCGAGGTCTACCTGTTCAGCTTTAGCGGCAGCAGTTTTGCTGGTGGGACGCTGGAATCAATTATCGGCTATAACAATACGGGCGGGAAAAATATTGCTGTATCGAGGCTGGCATCGGACGACAACTTTGGCAAAGGGGTTTCGCTTAATGGGGTGGGGGATCGTTTGGCAGTGTCCGCCTTTTTGGATGATGGGAGCGCAGAAAGTTGCACCGATTGCGGTGCTGTCTATCTATTCAGTTTCGATAGCGCCAACGGTGTTACTAACTTCTCGAACGGTCAGCTTGCCGGAATCATCGGTTCTGGCTATACCGGTGGCAAGAATGTCGATTTAAGCTCGGTAATCTCGACAGGAGAAGGCTTTGGCGCTGCCGTCTCGCTAAATGCCGCTGGAGATCGCTTGGCAGCAAACGTTCCCAATCGCAACAACAACGAAGGTGCGGTTTATCTGCTTAGCTTCACCGATACCAACTTCAGCGGCGGGGCACTGGCAACCACTATCGGCAAAAACGGTGGCGCATACACCTATGATATCAATGTGCCTACTTTGGATCAGACCGATATTTTTGGTTACTCGATTTCCCTAAATGGCGTGGGAGATCGCCTCGCAGTCGGTTCCTACAAAGACGATGGTTTTGGCGTAGGCAATAATGGCAATGACTATGGCGCGGCTTACCTCTTTAGTTTTGACAGTACTAACGGGGTCACTAATTTTGCCAACGGCAAGCTTGAAGCGACAATTGGCCATGGTTATACGGGCGGAAAAAATATCGACTTGAGCGCAAAACTCGATTCGACAGACCTTTTCGGCTCAGGAATAGCCCTTAACGATGCGGGCGATCAGTTGGCGGTCGGCGCGCGTCAGGATGATGGGGGTTATGCCAATAGTGCCACTGACTCAGGCGCAGCATACCTTTTTAAGTTTACCGACAATACATTCTCAGGGGGTACGCATGCGGCAACCATCGGCAAAAACTATAATGGCAGTAACGATATAAACCTTGCACTGGATAACGGCGATAGATTTGGTCAATCGGTTTCATTTAACGCAGCCGGCGACCGCTTGGCGGTGGGTGCTTGGGGCGATGATGGCTATGGGGTAGGCGTCACACCAGCCAACAACTACGGTGCGGTTTACCTCTTCTCGCAAGCCACCTCTTTTATCGGCAATCAAGTGGGTGATGCTGTCTATGCCACCTTGCCTGATAGCAGTATCGCGCTTTCACCTAGCGATGTAGCGGCCTTGCTGGATGCGGGTGTAGCGGTGACCTTGCAGGCATCCAACGACATCACGCTGACTTCGGCAATCAAGACCAATAATCCCAACGGCAATGGCGGTGCATTTACCTTGCAGGCAGGGCGTTCGCTACTGCTCAACGGCAGTATCACGACAGATAACGGCAACCTGACCCTGATCGCCAACGACAAGGCAGCCAACGGCGTGGTCAATGCCTATCGTGATGCAGGTGCGGCAGAGATTACGATGGGTTCTGGTGTGGTTTTTAATGCGGGTACAGGCAATGTATTGATCGAGCTGCGCGATGGTGCTGGCCTCACCAATAGCACGTCGGGCAATATCACCCTAAAGGATATTACTGCTAATACTATTACAGCAATCAATGCAGGCGCTACGGCGGGCTCTGGCATTATCCTGAATGGTGCGCTGACAGCCACGGCAAGCAGTGGCGATGCCATTGTGCTGGCGGGTGATGATTTCACCAATAACTTCGGCAGTTCTGCGCTGACAACTAGCGGCACTGGCCGTTGGTTGGTTTGGTCTACCGACTTTGCAAATGATACCCGTGGAAGTCTGGTTTATGACTTCAAGCAATACAACGCCACTTATGGTAGCAGCTCGGTATTGGGAAGCGGAAACGGCTTCCTTTACACTTTGGCGCCGACTGTTACCGCCAGTCTGACTGGCACGGTCAGCAAAGTTTACGATGGCAATACCGATGCCACTCTGGTTTCTGGTGATTACAGTGTTACCGGCACCGTAGATGGTGATTCTGTTAACTTAGCGCAAACTTCGGCCAGCTACGACGACAAGAATGTCGGCACGACTAAGACGGTCACAGCCAGCGGCTTGTCCATCGATTCCGCCACCAATGGCGGTGCCACTGTTTATGGCTACCAGCTTACTAATACTACGGCCAATGCCAATGTTGGTGCCATCACTGTGAAAACCCTGACGGCAACGTACACTGGTGTTAACCGTATTTATGACAGAACCACGGACGCCACGGTGACCAGCAGTGATGATCGTATATCGGGTGATATTTTAACGATTGCTGAAACAGCCGCCTTTACCGATAAAAATGTCGGCACTGGCAAAACGGTGAATGTGACTGGTGCCAGCTTGTCTGGTACCGATGCTGGTAACTATGTGTTAGCAGCAATCACAGGAACAACGACAGCCGATATTACGGTGAAAACCTTAACGGCCAGTTACAGCGGCGTAAACCGTATTTATGACGGTACGACTGATGCCACGGTCACCAGCAGTGATGACCGTATTTCTGGTGATATTTTAACGATTGCTGAAACAGCCACCTTTACCGACAAAAATGTCAGCACAGGCAAAACGGTGAATGTGGCTGGTGCCAGCTTGTCTGGTACCGATGCTGGTAACTATGTGTTGGCTGCAACCACAGGCACAACGACTGCCGATATTACGGTGAAAACCTTAACGGCCAGTTACACTGGTGTAAACCGTATTTATGACGGAACAACTGATGCCACGGTGACCAGCAGTGATGATCGTATATCGGGTGATATTTTAACGATTGCCGAAACAGCCGCCTTTACCGATAAAAATGTCGACACAGGTAAAACGGTGAATGTGACTGGTGCCAGCTTGTCTGGTACCGATGCTGGTAACTATGTGTTGGCTGCAACCACAGGCACAACGACTGCTGATATTACCGCCAAGGCGATCACAGTCAGCGGTATGACTGCCGACAACAAGGTGTATGACGGCACGACTGATGCTACGGTGGTCACCACTGGAGTCGTGTTTAACGGCATGATTACCAATGATGATCTGAGTGTGACCGCCACGGGCATGTTCGATAACAAGAACGTTGGCACAGGCAAGACAGTGACCCTGAGTAGCAGTTATGGAGGTGGCGATGTAGCCAACTACAGCTTCACCGACCAAGCTGACACCACTGCATCCATTACGCCTGCAGCATTGAATATTATTGCCAACAATGACGCCAAGTTCGTAACGCAAGCCGATAACGCTGGTTTTGCAGGCGTAAGTTATACCGGTTTTGTGAATGGTGAGACCGATTCGGTACTGGCAGGGACTTTATCGATCACGCGCTCGAATTCCGGCACGGATACCGCAGGCATCTACAATGATGTGCTAGTGGCTTCAGGTCTGAGCTCGTCCAACTATGACATCACCTTTGCGGCCGGGGATTACACCATTGTGCCGTCAGACCAGCTTCTGGTTCGCGTGCAGAATGTCAGCGACACCTACGGTACCGCAACGCAATATGCGATCAGCTCGGTGGAGTATTTTGATGGCTCGGGCATTGTTCGTCTGGATGACAGTTCCGTTTTGGGCTCAAGTGTTTCAATTGATGCTGGCAATGCCCTCACAATAAACGATGGCTCGGCTGGCACGGCCAGCTTCACACTTGAACCGCAATCTGCGGCAACATCAACGGCAGGCAAGCTCATTGTCGGTGCGTACCAACTCGGCATCAGTGGTGCGGTAACAGAGAATTCGGCCAATTTCAGCGACACGATCACGGTGGTCGGCGCACACCAGGTCAATCAAAAAAGCATTACTGCCACGAATACGGGTACGGTTAGCAAGGTCTATGATCGCACTACCGATATGACGGGAGTGACCTTGGCCCTATCCACGCTTGAAACCAATGATGTGGTCTCCGTGGATGGCATCGGGGCATTTGATCAGAAAGATGTCGGCACAGGCCTAGGCTACACCATCAGCAATCTGAGCTTAAGCGGCACGGATTCAGAAAATTATTATCTTTCTGCTGGCACCAGCTTCTCTGGTAGCAATGGTGAGATTACCGCACGTGTTCTAGCGTTGAATTTCGAAGGGGTTAACAAGATTTATGACGGCAATGCCACTGTTACAGTGAATGTTAGCGATGATCGTATCAACGGCGATCAATTCACCATTCAACGGAATGCGAACTTTTCCGACAAGAATGTCGGTGAAAATAAAGTAGTCAGCATCTCAGGCGTGAGTTTGATTGGTGATGATGCAAATAACTATACGCTAGACGGCATAGGCAGTGGCACCGCAAGTGCAGATATCACCCGTCTGGATTCAGTCACATGGGTAGGCGGCACAACTGGTAACTGGTTCGATCCAGCAAACTGGGCGGGCGGTGCCGTGCCTGACCTTGCCAATGTGGCAAATGTGCTCATCCCCGTAGGTATAACGGTTTCTTTCGATACTGCAGGAGCGGTCTTCCCAGCTGATGCATCGCAAGTGGTTCATATAGCCCAATTGGGTTCTTCTGGATCGCTTATTCAGTCAGACGGTTCGCTTGATATAGGCATAGGTGGCATGACGCTGGACAGCTATACGCAAAGTGGCGGTGCGCTGACAAATGCGGGCCCAACGACCTTATCCAACCTCACCCAGTCTGGCGGTAGCTTCACAGGAGAGGGAGATCTCACCACGGAGAGCTTCACGCAAACAGGTGGTGCTACCGCTATTTCCGAAGACTTTACGGCTACACAAAGCTTTAGCCAAACCGCAGACGGAAGCCTGGCGGTGGGTGGGAATACGTCCATCACCGATACCAGTGGCGGCATGACCATCGGTAATTTGAACACCTCGGGCACAACGACCTTGACGAGTACGGATGGTGCTATTTCTCAAGTCTCGGGCACAACGATCGTTTCCGGTGGCGACGCGACAATAACGGCCAGCGATGGGGGCTCACCAGCCACTTACTTTGATGTGACTCTGGACGAGGAAGGCAACGTCTTTGACGGAAAAGTCACCGTTGTGGGTGACAACGTCACGCTTTCAGCGACAGGCGATCTGGATGCAGACGTGACGGCTGAAGGGAATGCCACCGTCAATGCAGGAGGTGATTTAACCGCTGATATCACCGCTGGAGGCGATGCTACACTCACCTCGGGTGGAGATATGGTTGCGGTGCTAGATGTGGTCGGCGACAGCACGCTGACCTCAGGGGGTGATCTCACCGTCTCAGGCAACAGCAACGACCTGACCACCGTAAGTGGTGGAACCACCGTCTTCGGTGATACGACACTCACTGGTAATCTCAATGCAACGAGCGATGGCGACATCACGCAAACAGGACCTCTCGATGTAATGGGTACAAGCAACCTAGTCTCAACGAATGGTGATATCACCCTCGATAACCCAGCCAACGCCTTTGGTGATAACGTCACCGCAACGGGTGACAACGTCACGCTTGCAGCAACAGGTGACTTGGATGCAGACGTGACAGCCACAGGGAATGCCACTGTCAATGCGAGTGGTAATTTAACGGCTGATATCACCGCTGGAGGCAATGCTACACTCACATCGGGTGGAGATATGGTTGCGGTGCTAGATGTGGTCGGCGACAGCACGCTGACCTCAGGGGGTGATCTCACCGTCTCAGGCAACAGTAACGACTTGACCACCGTAAGTGGTGGAACCACCGTCTTCGGTGATACGACACTCACTGGTAATCTCAATGCAACGAGCGATGGCGACATCACACAAACTGGCCCGCTTGATGTTGCGGGTACAACCGATGTGACTTCAACGAATGGCGATATTATCTTTGACGATACCAGTAACACCTTTGGTGGCACCGTCACCGCAACGGGGGACAACGTCACGCTTTCAGCGACAGGTGACTTGGATGCAGACGTGACGGCTGAAGGCAATGCCACGGTCAATGCGAGTGGTAATTTAACGGCCGATATCACCGCTGGAGGCGATGCTACACTCACATCGGGTGGAGATATGGTTGCGGTGCTAGATGTGGGCGGAGATACCTCGTTCACACACGGTGGAAGTCTGAATGTTTCTGACAATAGTACAGGCACAGGTGGTGACGATAGCAGCGCTACAAAAAATCTGCCATTGATTCAGGAGGTGCGCGCTGTAGCGAATGGTGGTCCTTTTGGTGATTTTGAAGGTAAGAACGATCTCTTCGATTACGCGCCCGTATTGGAAACTGGCGCTGATGCTGCTACAGCCTATAGCACAACGGTAATCAACATCGATGGCAGCACCATTACGGCATCTCTATCAACCGACGGCATGGTAAGTATCGCGACGGTGACTTCCGATGGACGTACCACCAGCCGCATAGATAGACTGGATATTGATACCTTGCCAGTACATACACTTGAGCTGTCGCTTTCCATCGCTCAACTCGATGTTGGCAGCTTCTTGTTACTTGACGAGGTCCGCACCCACAATCCAGAGATCGTCGCGATACTGTCTGTGTTTGGGCAGGGTAACTTGCCACTGCCAGCGGGGTTGAGTTATGACCAGGCGACAGGTCAGCTAAGTGTCAAGGGGTGGGCAAACTGGGATCCTGAACAAGCTCCTGTCTATGCGCTGGCTGTTGATCGTATGGGGAATCTGCTGTTACTGCGCGTGCGCAAGGCACAGAAGATATCAGACGCTCTGTGAAGTGATATTAGGATGGAATACGCACACAAGGAAAAGTGTGCATCTACCGCCTCGCAATTACCTATTCCACGGCGTGCTGGATCGGATTGTTCCTGAAGCGCGCCTAGCCTTGGCTCTGCTTTCTCAGGCTACCCAGCGGATAGCCGAATTGCCTGCGGAAGGCTGTGCTGAAGTGGTTCGGCTGATATTGATGCCAACACAGCTCAGTCAACACTTGTTGAAATAGCTCACCATAGGTAGGAGGCTGTCGTTTAGGTCCCATAAAAATCCTCAGAAATTTGCTAGAAATCAATGTGTTATTATTGCATTTCTAGCAAATTTAAACTATCAAAAATATATTTTTATTAAACAAAATCAATTGCTTGTGAGTTATTCATGGTCGACTAAGTAAGCGTCAAATAAAAAGCCTCAGAGGAAACTCTGAGGCTTTTTGAACCACTTAATAACTATGCGATTGAAGAGTTACGTATTTAATATTATCGACATCTCATAAAGTTACGTATTTATTCTCAAAGATACATATATATTATTACCTAACAAAAGCTAGCAGTTAAGCAAAATTAGCTGCGGCAAAATCCCAGTTAGCTAAAGAAGCTAAGAATACTTCAACGTATTTAGCGCGGGCATTGCGGTAATCAATGTAGTACGCATGCTCCCAAACATCAACGGTAAGCAGGGCTTTGTCGCCCGTTGTTAGCGGTGTGCCGGCAGCGCCCATGTTTACAATGTCTACAGAGCCGTCAGCTTTTTTAACCAGCCATGTCCAGCCAGAGCCAAAGTTGCCAACTGCTGAAGCTTGGAAGGCTTTTTTGAACTCGTCAAATGAACCCCATTTTGCATTAATCGCATCAGCTAGGGCAGCTGTTGGTGTGCCGCCACCGTTTGGCTTCATGCTGTTCCAAAAAAAGGTGTGGTTCCAAACTTGCGCAGAGTTGTTGTAAATACCAGCAGACGATTTTTTGATGATGTCTTCTAAACTTGCGTTCTCAAACTCAGTCCCTTTAATCAGGTTGTTTAAATTGGTGACGTATGTTTGGTGATGCTTGCCGTAGTGGTAGTCTAATGTTTCTTCAGAAATATACGGTGCAAGTGCGTTTTTAGCATAAGGTAGAGCAGGTAGTTGATGTTCCATGATAGTCCTTTATTCGTGAAAAAGTCTGAATGCTTATTTTGCCATAATAACAAGGTAATTTAGTAGGGTATTATTGTAATTTTTTATTTTTATAGTGAGTAGGCTTCAAGTTGTAGTTATAAATACCGCTATTAATGGTATTGATTCAAAATTCTCTGTTAAACAGCCTCAGTGTGACTGGAATAATTTTAGCTATCACTAATATGCGATTGTTAGCAATAAAACAACAGTTTTTCTCAATCTGCATTGCGGTGATATGCGGGTTCTGGCAATCCGTAGCGGTCGCGGATTCTTTCTCCCTGCTTGAAAGCTGTGCAGAACAAGCACTGGGTATGCGTGCGGTGTATATGCGGGAAACTGGGTTGTCACTGACACTGGATGACGCCGTTGATAAGTATAAGTCAGGAAATTTTATTGCGGGTAGTAGCCCAATTCTCACCTTTGGTATCGAATCCAATCCAATCTGGATACGTCTGTCAGTCTCTAATCCAACCAAAGAGCGCCTAGGCCGACAGCTTCTTGTTGAAAACTCCTGGCTTGATCATCTCGATGTTTATTTTGTAAAAGAAAATCAACCCATTAAGCGCTACAGCGTTGGCGATAGCCAACAATTCACACAGCGCCCAGTCTCAGGGAGATTTTTCACTTTCAAGCATGATTTTGATGTTGGCACTACCAGTATTTATCTGCGGGTTGCAACCTCTGACCCTATTGTTGTTCCGATTTTTCTGCTCAGTCCGGAAGAGGCTGCGCACCGAGCGACAATTCAAGGCTATAGCTATGGTTTTCTCTATGGCTACCTGCTGGCCTTGCTGGCTTATAATCTCCTTATTTTTATAGGATTGCACCATAAGCGTCACCTTTTGTATGCAGGTTTCATTGCTATATTTATACTGACGAATATTGCCTATACAGGCCATGGTTTTGCCTGGCTCTGGCCGGAGCAAGTGACGTTGCAGCGTTGGATCATCCCAATTCTGATGGTGGCTTACGGTATCAGTGGCTTGGCTTTCGCCAAACATTTTTTAAGCACTAAATCCAACTTACCGCGTGCTCACAAAATTGCCACGTGGGTATGTGCGTTATCCGTTGTGTTGCTGGTCATTGCGATTGCCACTGATAAGCAGCTTTATGCGCTACTGAATGCATTTGCGTTTGTGACGTTTTTTTCGGGCATGATGCTGATGCTCGGTTCGATGTCATTCCGTTCTGGCTATCGGTACGCATGCTATTTTTTGCTTGCCTCAATCACTTCCATGCTGGGTACTGCCATAACGGCACTATCCGTTTGGGGCTTTATTCCGTTTAATGATTGGACCTATCGTGCCGTTGAGCTCGGCATGTTGGTAGATGCTACGCTGCTGGCCTTGGCTTTGGCCGATCAACTCCGATCAATTCAGCTGGAATGGAAGTTGGCCGAGCAACTGGCTGCCCATGATCCGCTCACAGGCCTCAACAATCGACGTTCATTTCTGGAAAAAGCTCAGTCTATCTGGAGTACAACACAGCGCAGTGAAAGGGATCTATCAGTCATCATTCTTGACATTGATCATTTCAAATCGGTCAATGATCGCTATGGTCATGCTACAGGGGATGACGCTTTAGTTGCCATAAGCAAGGTGCTGGCAGACTCAGCGAGGGATGGGGACATCGTGGCAAGATGGGGTGGGGAAGAGTTTTTGTTGCTACTCCCGGAAACCAAGCTTGAAGCGGCGCTTATCGTGGCTGAGCGACTGCGGATGGCTATTTCTGAAATCCGGTTACCATCGCGAGATGCCGAAATTGTTTTTACGGCCAGTTTTGGGGTTGCCCATATAGCAAAGCATGAAACTCTGGACGCCCTGATATCTGAAGCAGATAACTATCTTTACCAATCCAAAGAAAAAGGGCGAGACTCAATAAGCTCGCAGGTTGGATGAAGCGCACCTCAGTTACTTGGTTTTATCTGAACTAGTCCCTCGGACTTGGCGTAGTGTCCGCTATTAGAGAATCTAATTTCCACGTTAACTGGCTGGCTTAATCGTATTATTTTTTCTTGGCTCTCGGGTGTGCTGCATCATAAATTTTAGCTAAATGCTGAAAATCCAAGTGCGTATAAATCTGCGTGGTGCTGATGTTGGCATGGCCCAACATTTCTTGCACCGCGCGTAAATCTCCGCTTGATTGTAATACATGGGTTGCAAAGCTGTGGCGCAATAGATGCGGGTGCATGTCGGTATTGGTGCCTTGTTTGATTGCCCACGTTTTCATGCGGTATTGCACGGCGCGCGGCGTGATTCTGCGCCCTTGCTGAGTCACAAATAAAGCTTTTGGATTTTTAGTGTCAAGTGCGATCAGCGTACGCTGCTGCATCCAGGTTTGAATCGCTTTTGCTGCATGGCTACCTAGCGGCACAATGCGGGTCTTGTTGCCTTTACCGGTCACGGTCACGGTGCCTTCAGTAAAATCCAGCATTTCTATGTCTAGGTTCACGAGTTCAGCTAAACGCAAGCCGGACGAATAAAATAGCTCGAAGATCGCGTGGTCGCGGAGCTCCAAGACCCCATCGCCTTGAATGTTGACAAAATTAACCGCTTGGTCGACTGAAAGTGCCTGCGGCAGCGTCTTGGGTGGTTTGGGTGCACGTAAGCCGGTGACAGGGTTTTGTGTAAAGCCTTTATGCCCAATTAAATAATCGTAAAATCCACGCCAAGCTGAAAGGGCGCGGGCAATGCTTTTACTGCTTAAGCCGCGGCCATGCATTGTGGCTATAAAACGCCTCACTTGAATGTTTTTGACTGATTCTAAACTGGCGCCTTCGGCAAGCGATGCTAATAGATGAATGTCACGTGCATAATTTTTGCAAGTGAGCGCACTCAAGCCTCGTTCAAAAGTCAGGTGCTGTAGGTAGTCGTTTAGATAAAGCATTTGTTCTAGCCATTGTTTTTCTAGCCAACCACCTGAAATATTAGAGGTGTAATGCAAATAAGTGATTCAGCAATGCAGCACTTACAAGTTCACCAATTTGTTCCAGATAGAGTGTCCCCATGTCAGATTTGAAGCGTTGCTGATCTTGGGCACCAAGAATCAATACACCAAACGGGCGTTGGTTAAGCGTCTTTTTGCTTAACGGAATAAACGCATAAGATTGTAAGTGACCCTCTAATAAATCATCTGCAATGTCAGGCTTTGCACCGCAATGTGATTGACTTAAGCTCATTACCCAATCGCTAAAAGCTTCTGATACTGAAGAAAACACAGGGTCTTGTATAATGGCGCTGTTACTAGGTTTTACCCAAATACGAATAATAGATTGCGTAACAGCAAAGTCTAATTGCAGGGTTTCGGAGATTAACTGTTGCAATGCACTAAAACTTTGCCCATTGAGTAATTGGACGCTGAATTGATGCACCTTGGCACTGGTGGCATCATTTTCTTCAGCATGCTTAATCATCTGCGCCATCATGGCTTCTAGCACGCGAATTTTATCGCGTTGTGCCAACTGCTGGCGCTCTGCCAGCGAGATAACGCCGCTACCGTGCGGGCTCGGTAATGAAATTTCGGCCAGCAGGCTTGCATTTTCTTCAAAAAAATTGGGGTGAGTGTGTAAAAAGCGTTTAATTTGCTCGGCTGAAATGTCGGTATTCTGTATTTGAGTATGTGTCATTGGGTCGTGTTTCCTAATAATTGCTAGAGCTTATGCTAAATTTACTTCACCTGTAAATACGGTCACTGCTGGCCCCGTCATCATGACCGCTGAGTTGCCGCCTTGCCATGCAATGTGTAGCTCACCACCGCGCGCTGAAACGCGCACAGGTGACAGTAATCGCCCTAGCTGGATGCCTGCAACTACGGCAGCGCATGCGCCTGTGCCACACGCAAGTGTTTCACCAGTGCCGCGTTCAAATACCCTGAGTTTGATGTGATGCGCATCCACAATTTGCAAAAATCCTGCGTTTACGCGCTGGGGAAAGCGCGGGTGTACTTCGATTTTGCTACCAAGTGCCAATATCGGCGCAGTTTCAATATCATCCACAATTTGCACCGCGTGCGGGTTCCCCATGGAAAGCACAGAAACTTCAATTTGTTGACCGTTTACATCAAGCGTATAGGTTGGGGCGAGGGCGTCAGCCGTAAATGGAATCTCGTTAAGCGCAAATCTAGGTGCACCCATATTCACGGTCACTAAACCGTTAGCTTCTAATTTTGGTGTGATAATGCCACTGGCAGTTTCAACGCTGATTTCACGTTTTTGGGTGAGCTGCTGGTCGATCACAAAACGTACAAAACAGCGCGCACCGTTGCCACATTGCGCCACTTCGCTACCATCAGCATTAAAAATACGATATTTGAAATCAGCAATGGTAGATGTTTCAACCAGTAATAGCTGATCGAACCCAATACCAAATTGGCGGTGCGCCAGTGTTTTGATTTGTTCTGCGGACAATTGAATAGCTTGGTTGATGCCGTCAATGACCATAAAGTCATTGCCGGCACCCTGCATTTTGGTAAAGCGTATGGAGTGTGTCATGTGATTATTGTATGAGAATGGCGATTGATGTTGTTAAATTATTGGGTTTTAATGCGCTTTTCTCGCGCCAATTGCGGCTGTTTAAAGCGTCGATAACTCCACAGATATTGTTCAGGCTTTTTGCGAACCAATTGCTCAATGGCGTTGTTAATGTCTTGTGCAGAAGTGCCTGTGTTCAATGGTTCAACATGAATAGTGTAGCCGCGCCCCCAAGATAAGCGTTCACCATAAGCGAGCAACACCGTGGCTCCAGTCGCTTCAACCAGCTTTCCCACCAAGTTCATAGTATAGGCAGGTTGACCAAAATAGGTTGCCCAGATTCCATCGCCTAAATCGGGGACTTGGTCGGGTAAAATGCCCACGGCTTCGCCGCGTTTTAGCGTTTTTAATAAGCTACGCACACCACTTAAATTAGCTGGCGCGAGTGAAGTGTTGCTTCGCTGACGACCTTGCTCCATGATATTGCTTAACCAGCTTTGCCGTGCGGGGCTGTACAGCACTGTCATTGGATATTTTGCGGTGTAATATCTGGCGGTAATTTCATAACAGCCTAAATGTGGTGTTAGAAAGATGATGCCTTTTTTTGCGGCGAGTGCGTCTTCAACGTGGTGCCAACCGTCACAGTTTTTAACCCACTTTAATACACTACGCTCAGATTTTAGCCAAATAGCTAAGGTTTCCACTATGCCTTTACCGGTTTCGCTTACATTTAAGTGTACTAAGCGCGCGTGTGCTTTTAAGTTGGGACAAAATTTAATGTTATGCAGATTGTTGCGGATTCTGCGTGAGAACTTTACATCGCTCCAGTATGAAATCCAGCCAACGATAATCCCTAAGCCGTGAATAATAGGCAGCGGTAGCATCGCGATGAGTTTAAGGATGAATTTAGGCATGCATAATGAATGGTGAATTGATTTGAATGCTATTTTAGCAAGTTAAGTTTTGGGTGTGTGGTTTACTTCTTTTGGATTTGCTACTTAAGGTATAATTCGCATTCATTAATACTGGCTTCAGCCTTTAGTCAGTATTTTTTTAAACTTTAACCTCTTCCAAGGCAGGCCATGAACTCATATTTATTTACCTCAGAATCCGTTTCTGAAGGGCATCCAGACAAACTCGCAGACCAAGTGTCAGACAGCATCTTAGACGCTATTTTAACCCAAGACCCCGCCGCACGCGTTGCGGCAGAAACTTTAGCCAATACAGGTTTAATTGTATTGGCGGGTGAAATTACTACAACAGCCAATGTTGATTACATTAAAGTCGCACGCGAAGCGATTAAGCGCATTGGTTACGACAATACAGAATACGGTATTGACTATAAAGGTTGCGCTGTTTTAGTGGCGTATGACAAGCAATCTCCCGACATCGCGCAAGGTGTGGATGGCGCACATGATGACCCGCTCGACCAAGGCGCGGGTGACCAAGGCTTGATGTTTGGTTATGCGGTCGATGAAACACCGCAATTGATGCCATTGCCGATTTGGCTGAGCCACCGCTTAATGGAGCGTCAAGCCCAATTGCGTAAAGATGGTCGCCTGGCATGGTTGCGCCCAGATGCAAAATCACAAGTCACAGTGCAGTATGTTGATGGTAAGCCTTACAAAATTGACACGGTAGTACTTTCTACACAACACGCGCCGGAGATGACTTTGGAAGCGGTTCGTGAAGCAACAATTGAAGAAATTATCAAACCAATGTTGCCTAAAGAGTTGATTAAAGGTGAGATTAAATATTTGGTGAACCCCACTGGCCGTTTTGTGATTGGTGGTCCGCAAGGTGATTGCGGCTTAACCGGCCGTAAAATTATTGTGGATACTTATGGCGGTGCGGCACCTCATGGTGGCGGCGCATTTTCAGGTAAAGATCCTTCAAAAGTTGACCGTAGCGCGGCTTATGCTGCGCGCTATGTGGCTAAAAATATTGTGGCGGCTGGTTTAGCTTCACGTTGTCTGGTACAAGTGAGCTATGCCATTGGTGTGGCACGTCCAACATCCGTGATGGTAGAAACCTACGGTACAGGTAAAGTCTCAAATGAGGTGTTAACGCAATTGGTCTTGGACCATTTTGATTTGCGCCCTAAAGGCATTGTCAAAATGCTGGATTTATTGCGCCCGATTTATGCCAAAACTGCCGCTTATGGCCATTTTGGCCGTGATGAACCTGAATTTACTTGGGAAGCGACCGATAAAGCAGCAGCCCTACGCGCGGCAGCTGGCTTGTAATTGTCTGCATTAGCCGCTATACCGAATGTAATGGTGGCTGTTGCGGTCACTTTCTGATGCAAACTGGTGTGATTTAATGTTAAAAACGGTTTCAACAAAACAAGTGCGTTTAGGAATGTTCATTCAAGAGCTTAAAGGCGCTTGGATAGACCACCCGTTTTGGAAAAAAGCATTCAAGCTGGAAGACGCTGCTGATTTAACCAAGCTGCAAAAAAGCGTCATTAAAGAAGTTGTGATTGATATTTGCAAGGGTTTGGATGTTGCTGAACCAGTAGCGATTGTAGAAGTGCCTCTCATGCCTAAGGCTGAAGTGCCTGCCGAGGTTGCTCTAGCCGAATCTGCTCCTCTGTCAAAACCAATACCTAAACCCAAACGCGTGACAGCGACTGAAGAGCATGCACGCGCCAGACAAATTATCTCGGCATCTAAGCAAGCAGTGACCTCGATGTTCAGCGATGCGCGCATGGGTAAGGCCATTAAAGCCGAAGCTGCCATGCAGCTTGTGGATGATATTGCAGCCTCGGTTTCTCGCAATGAAGGGGCTTTGCTTAGTTTGGTGCGGCTTAAAAATAAAGACGACTACACCTACATGCACTCGGTTGCAGTCTGTGCTTTGATGGTGGCACTTTCTAATGAACTAGGTTTGTCGGAAGCGGAAACCAAGCAGGCTGGCTTAGCGGGGTTGCTGCACGACATTGGCAAAGCGGCTATTTCTATGGAGGTGCTTAACAAGCCTGGCGCGCTGACTGAAGACGAGTTTACACTGGTGAAATTGCACCCTGAACGCGGGCATGCCCTGCTACTGCAAGCGAACATTACCGATGAAGTTGTATTAGATGTATGTTTGCATCACCATGAAAAAGTCAATGGCATGGGCTACCCACACAAATTAAAAGCGGATGAAATTAGCTTGTTTGCAAAAATGGGTGCGGTTTGCGATGTCTATGATGCCATTACCTCGAATCGCCCTTATAAAGCAGGCTGGGAACCGGGCGTGTCTTTGCAACGTATGGCGCAATGGGCTGATCATTTTGATGATAGTGTTTTCAAAGCGTTTGTTAAAAGTGTAGGGATTTACCCGATAGGCTCTATGGTGAAGTTAAAGTCTGGTCGTTTGGCTGTGGTGGTTGACCAAAGCCCAAAATCCTTATTAACGCCTATTCTAAAAGTGTTTTTCTCAACAAAATCCAAGACTCGCCTGCCTGTAGAGGGGTTAGATTTATCTAGCCCAAGCGCGCAAGACTCAATTGTTGGACATGAAAACCCAGCACTTTGGGGTATCACTGATGTTGATAAGTTATGGGCACAATAATTGTTACTCCAATAATTTATTTAGGTTTTCTCTAACTTTACTATAGTGATATTTGTGCTTAAAAAAATATCGCGTATAATCCAAACCATTCTGAGGAGCGTTGCGAGAGCTGCTGGTATCATACAGCCTCCTAGGCTCAGAAAAATGCAATAAACGACGCTCACCTATATTAACCGTGCCGGGCACGGGATAAGGGTGAGATAAGCGTTAGGTCTCTTAGTATTAACACCCCTTCCCCCCGGTCACACATTCAAGGAATTAACATAATGAATACTGTGACTGCTGATGTTAAAAATACAGCCAAAGACTACGTCATTGCCGATATCAACTTAGCGACTTTTGGCCGTAAAGAAATTGCTATTGCTGAAACAGAAATGCCGGGTTTGATGGCGATTCGTGAAGAATTCGCCAAAGCACAACCACTTAAAGGCGCGCGCATTACTGGCAGTCTGCACATGACCATTCAAACTGCGGTATTGATTGAAACGCTTAAAGACTTAGGCGCGGATGTACGCTGGGCATCATGCAACATTTACTCAACGCAAGATCATGCTGCTGCAGCGATTGCCGCTGGTGGCACCCCTGTGTTTGCCATCAAAGGTGAAACACTGACCGAATACTGGGATTATACGCACCGTATTTTTGAATGGGCGAATGACCAAACTGGCCAACCTGTATTCTCCAATATGATTTTGGATGATGGCGGCGATGCTACCTTGCTGCTGCACCTCGGTACACGTGCAGAAAAAGATTTATCAGTGATTGCAAACCCAACGTCAGAAGAAGAAATCTGTTTATTTGATGCCATTAAAGCTAAATTAAAAACTGACCCGACTTGGTACTCAGTACGTTTAGCGCAAATTATCGGCGTGACGGAGGAAACTACCACTGGTGTGCATCGTTTGTATCAAATGCATAAAGAAGGCAAATTGGCTTTCCCGGCAATTAACGTGAATGATTCTGTCACTAAGTCTAAATTTGATAACTTATACGGTTGCCGTGAATCATTAGTGGATGCGATTAAACGTGCTACTGATGTGATGATTGCAGGTAAAGTGGCCGTAGTAGCGGGTTATGGCGATGTAGGTAAAGGCTCTGCACAAGCTTTGCGTGCGCTCTCTGCTCAAGTTTGGGTGACTGAAATTGACCCAATTTGTGCATTGCAAGCTGCGATGGAAGGCTACCGTGTAGTTACCATGGATTATGCGGCGGAATATGGCGATATTTTTGTGACTTGTACCGGTAATTACCACGTGATTGCTCATGAGCACATGGTCAAAATGAAAGACCAAGCCATAGTATGTAACATTGGCCATTTTGATAACGAGATTGACGTTGCCTCACTAGAAAAATACGAGTGGGATGAAATCAAGCCTCAAGTAGATCACGTGATTTTCCCGGATGGCAAAAAGATTATTTTGCTAGCCAAAGGTCGGTTAGTGAATTTAGGCTGTGGTACAGGTCACCCAAGCTATGTCATGAGCTCAAGTTTTGCCAACCAAACCATTGCACAAATTGAGCTATTTACGCAAACTGCTAACTATCCAGTCGGTGTTTATACCTTACCTAAACATTTGGATGAAAAAGTGGCCGTGTTGCAATTGAAAAAACTCAATGCGCAATTGTCGATCTTAACCGATGAGCAGGCAGCCTATATTGGCGTATCAAAGCAAGGTCCATATAAGCCAGATACTTATCGCTATTAATTTATTTTAAATAAGTGAAAGAGGCCACATGAAATTATTACTGGTTTGGTTATTAAATGCGCTAGCGCTGTTGGCAGTGGCGTACTTTGTGCCAAATATTCATGTGGCTGGTTTTACTACTGCTTTGGTAGCCGCACTGGTCATCGGTTTGGTCAATATGTTGATTAGGCCGATTCTTGTCATACTCACTTTGCCGATAACGATATTAACGTTGACGCTGTAGAATAAGTCAAAATGCAAAAAACACACCTAATAAAATCAATAAGTTACAAAGCGATTTTTCGCAAAAATCGACTTATTCTACACCCTCGTTAGGGCTTTTTATTTTGGTGATTAACGGTGTGCTGTTTTATGCGGTTGGTCATTGGTTGCAAGGTTTTGAGGTTAGAACACTGATGGCAGGGATTATTGGAGCAATAGTTTATAGCGTGTTTTCTTGGCTGTTAACTGCAATTTTTATTGATGATAAATAGACCATGACAGAAAAAGAAATACAAATGAACATACCTACGAACAAATTCGGGCTTAGCTTTGAGTTTTTCCCGCCAAAAACAGCTGAAGGTATGGATAAACTGCGTGAAACACGATTGCAATTAGCTCAGTTTAATCCTGAATTTTATTCCGTGACGTTTGGTGCAGGTGGTTCAACCCGTGATAGAACCATGGATACCGTGCTGGAAATTCAGCGTGAAGGTTTTCAGGCCGCACCGCATATTTCTTGTATTTCGTCGAGTAAAGCAGAGATTTGTGATCTGTTACATGCCTACCGAGCGCAAGGTATCAAGCGATTGGTGGCATTGCGTGGCGATATCCCGTCAGGTGAGGTGAGTGCGGGTGATTTTCGCTATGCTTCAGAGTTGGTGGCGTTTATACGCGCTGAAACAGGTGATCATTTCCATATTGAAGTAGCAGCTTATCCAGAGTTCCACCCTGAAGCGAGGACGCCCGTAGCCGATTTGCAGAATTTAAAACGCAAAGTGGATGCAGGGGCCAATTCAGCCATCACGCAGTATTTTTATAACGCGGATGCTTATTTTAGATTTGTGGAGCAGTGTGACGCGTTAGGTATTGCGATTCCTATCGTGCCAGGCATTATGCCGATTTATAACATTACCCAATTGGCACGTTTTTCTAGTATTTGTGGTGCTGAAATTCCACGCTGGTTAAAAATGCGCCTTGAAGAGTACGGTGATGACATGACGTCATTACGCGCTTTTGGTGTTGATGTGGTGAGTGAGCTGTGTGACACATTGTTAGCCTGGGGCGCACCAAGTTTACACTTTTACACCTTGAATCAGGCGGGTACTATTAGCAACATCATTCACAACCTTAGTGAATGATGTTGGTTGGTAAGCAACAAACCTATCCTGTTCTAATGTAGGGTAGGTTTTTGTTTATTAAGCAATACATCTTCAATAAATAAATATTCTTTGGTTTTATCCGGGCCAGATTTACTCGCGCCCCATGTGGTCATGAGTACGATCCAGCGCATTTCTTCGATGCTGATTTCCATCTGCGGTAAGTTCATGGCAAGCTCTAATACCAGCTCGCGCTGTGTGGTATTTAGTATGTTGGCTTGCACTAGAAATAGAATAAAACCGATGCTCTCACCTGAGATTTTTTTAAGCTCACTCTCGGTGAAAATGCGGGTATTGGCGTGGTGGGCTGCTTCAAATAACTCTGGTTTGTCGGTCATCAGCTCTAGTTGATTAAACCAATCAAACGCGCCGTTGATATCTTCTTCATCAAAACCCGCGGCAGACAACTCTCTGGATAAGGTGTTTTCGTCAGGTCTAAATTGCGTATCAATGTAGTTTTCAAACATATAAACCAATACTTCAAACATGATTTTTGTCCTTTAAATTATTTTTCTAACTTAAGTGAGATGGTTTATGCAAATTTCTAAAATTACAAATTACACAAGTTTTTGATATTGACCTCCTGCCAAGCTGGCTAGTTTTCCTTCAAGTTCTAGCAACATAAGCATGGATGAAACTTCGCCTACCGTCAAGCCGCTTATAGCCACTATTTGCTCTAAAGCGATGGGTTCGAAGCCCATTATTTTTAGGACTGCGTTGCTAGGGATTCCTTCCTCACAATCATTGGACACATTGGTTTCAGTAACGTTTTCATTTTCTAGATGATTTAATTTATCACCAAGCTTAAGCTCTTCAACGATGTCTTGTAAGCAATCTACTAATTTAGCGCCTTGCTTAATCAGTTGATGGCAGCCTTTAGACATTGGGGAATGAATGGAACCTGGGATAGCAAAAATTTCACGACCCTGTTCAGCAGCCATGCGTGCTGTAATTTGTGAGCCACTTTGTAAGTTGGCTTCTACTACTAAACAGCCTAAACTAAGCCCGCTGATAATGCGATTACGTTTAGGGAAATTTTGTGGTTTGGATGGCGTGCCTAATGCGAACTCAGAAACCACAAGTCCGCGTTCTACAATTTGGTGCGCCAGGTCACGATGCCGGGCGGGGTAAACAATATCCAAGCCGGTCCCAACAACCGCAATCGTTTTACCATTAGCTTTGAGCGCACCACGATGTGCTGCGCCATCAATGCCTAGTGCCAGACCACTCACCACGCACAAGCCGTAGCCGCATAAACCATGGGCGAAAGCCTCGGCATTTTTTTCACCTTGTACGGAAGCATTGCGACTGCCAACAATGGCGATACTCGGCTGATTGAGTAGCGCGAGGTTGCCTTTTGCATACAAAAAAGGGGGCGGGTCGGCAATTTCAAGTAACGCTTTTGGATACTCGGCATCCGCAAGCGTCACGAGGTGATTGTTAGCTAGGGAAAGCCAGTATAAAGAATCAGCCAAGGCATCATGATTAACGCCTTGGTTGATTTCGCTAGCAATCTGATCTGAAACGACTTCTTTTAATTGCTTCAGGCTTGCGGCATAAATATGACTAGGACTACCAAACTTGTTAAGCAACTGGCAAAAAGTTTGTGGTCCTATGCCACGAATATTGCCCAAACTAATCCACAGCGACTTTTCTAAAAGTGTCGGGTCGTAGTGGTCTTCGCTACCGCTGGCCATTAAGCAATTAAGGTGTTTTTACGGTATCTAAGGTGTTAACCGGCTCGGATGCCTGCATGATCAAGCCATAAGATACACGATCAAATACGCGGAACACCATGAGTAAGCCTACACGTTCATCTGGCAACTTAATCATGCCAGGTTCAAGTGCCAATTCACCTGCATTTTCAGATTTTTTCTCAAAATTAACGATAGGCTTGCCGTCGGCATCACGTGATACTTCAAAGTTTAATTCTTTTAATTTGGGTTTTGCATTGGTATTTGCTTGTTTTTGCTCATCTGATTCTCTTTGTGGTTCAGGGTCTTTAATCACGCGACCATAACGGTTAATGGCCAACACATGCCCCACTTCAATACCATCTGCGCTACCACGACTGATGGAGACGATGCTTTGTGGGCCAGCCTCAGCCACACCACCATAAATTTTAATAATACGGCCCGTAATTTCTGAGTCAGGAGCGCGGGGTACAAAGTTGGTGGTGACTTCATCACCGCTAGGGACTAATCTATCTTTAGTGAAAATTTCTTCTTTAACTTTGGTGATGTCAGCACTTGCGGGTTCGCCATATTTTGTGATTCTAGCATCGCCCAGGTAAGTGGCTTCTACGCCTAGAACTTCTTTGCTGTCAGGGTCAATTAAGTCATTACCTGGCCGATAAACAAACCAATTGAGTCCGTCGCTTTCTTCAATTTTATTGATATAAATACGTGTGCCAGGGCTTAAAACAACACGATTGTCTTGCCCGGCAATGATTCTTGGCGACTCGGCTAATTGGTCTTTTTCAATAATCAGTGGCTGACTCAAAAATGGTGCAATGACGTTGAGCGGTATGGTCGAAATCGCGGTTTTATCTAAAGGCTCTATCACCGTACCCGGTTGTAATGTAATGGTTTCGCGCAGCAGTTTTAATTCTGGCTTGCCACTACTCATGTCGAGAAAAACGACATCACCGGGGTAAATTAAGTGTGGGTTTTTAATTTGGGCACGATTTAGTTGCCAAACTTTTGGCCATAACCATGGATCTTTTAGAAATTTGCCTGAAATACCCCATAAAGTATCACCTTTGACAACAACATGACGATCGGGGTGGTTAGATTTAAGTGCAACTTCTTGCGCATTGAGATGGAAGCTTAAGCAACAAAACATCAGCAGCGTTATAATATTGCGGAACATAGATTGATGACCTCAGTCAAAAATGCATTGAGAGGATATGCGATTAAAGCAAATAAAACACGCGCGCATACCGTGAATTTACGTTAAATTTAGCACGTAATTCATTCAACAATCAAGCTTTTATGGAAAAAGCCGTGGATTTATAAGAAATTTGAATTTTCACAGATAAATAATAGATAAATATAATGAGTTTTTATGGCAATTTTAGACATTCTTAACTATCCGGACCCACGTTTACATACCGTTGCCAAGCCGGTAAAAGAGGTGGATGCGGCGTTGCACCGTTTGATTGATGATATGGCGGAAACGATGTATGCCGCGCCCGGCATAGGGTTGGCAGCAACGCAAGTGAATCGGCATATACAGTTGCTGATTATTGATACCAGCGAAACTAAAGATCAGCTGCAAGTGTTTATCAATCCTAGAATCACTTCAAAAGATGGTGAGCAGGAGTATGAAGAAGGCTGCCTGTCGGTACCTGGTGTGTATGAAAATGTGACACGGGCAGAAAAAGTGACAGTTGAGGCTTTAGATGAAACCGGCAAACTATTCACGTTAGAAGCGCATGGTCTGCTGAGCGTTTGTATCCAGCATGAGATTGACCATCTATTAGGCAAGGTGTTTGTTGAGTATTTGTCCCCCCTTAAGCGCAGCCGTATTAAAAATAAAATGCTTAAACATCACCGCGCTATTTAAGTTCTATCCATGTCATTTACAGCGATGTAATTTACGTACATGTCATTTGTATAAAGGTCACAACATTGAACATTATTTTTGCTGGAACCCCTGAATTTGCTGTCCCCGCTTTAGCCGCGCTTATTGAAGCGGGTCATCAAATTGTGATGGTACTTACTCAGCCAGACCGCCCAGCGGGGCGTGGTATGAAGCTCAAAGCGAGTCCAGTTAAAGTGCTAGCAACACAACATGATTTGCCTGTGTTTCAGCCAGAAACTTTAAAAGATACAGCGGTGCAAGCACAAATTGCACAAGTGAATGCCGATGTGATGATTGTTGCTGCTTATGGCTTGATTATTCCGACTGTTATTTTAAATATGCCGCGTTTTGGTTGTTATAACATTCACGCCTCATTATTGCCGCGTTGGCGAGGCGCAGCACCCATCCATCGTTCAATATTGGCGGGTGACGCAGAAACCGGCGTGACTATTATGGAGGTCGTTCCGGCCTTGGATGCGGGCGCGATGGTTTGTAAAGGTGTGGTGCCGATTACAGGTGCTGATACCACACAAACTTTACATGATGTTCTCAGTAAAATGGGCGCAGAACTAATGGTCGCAGCGATGGCAACCTTAGAAACAAACACTACGCTACCGGCCACGCCGCAAGATGAAGCTTTGGTGACGTATGCGCATAAGCTTGAAAAAGCTGAAGCTGCTATTGACTGGCAAAAAAGTGCGCATGAAATATCGCGGCAAATACGCGCTTTTAACCCGTTTCCAGTGGCGCAAAGCTATTTGCGTGGTGAGGTGTGCCGTATCTGGATGGCAACCGCTGATGTAGCGCCAACCAATTCAGGCCATGCCAGGGCGGGTGAAATTATTAGTGTGCATGATGGAGTGCTGGTGGCGTGCGGTGAGGGCGTATTACATATTACCGAACTGCAAGCGCCGGGAGGCAAGCGTTTAAGTGCACCTGCTTTTGTACAGGGTCATCACTTACAGGCAGGTGAAGCGTTCACTGCAGTGGCTACATCGGATTGATTTTTTTGTAGGTTATCACCATTTTAAACTCGTTGATTGATTGCGAAGGATGAAACATGTTAGGTAACTGGTTAAAAACAACCATTTTAATGGCGGCGATTGTTGCTTTATTTGGTGCGGTAGGCGCAGCGTTGGGTGGTGCAGGTGGCATGATGATTGCGCTCATGTTAGCTGCCGCAATGAACACCTATGCTTATTGGTTTTCAGACAAAGCGGTACTGAAAATGTATGGCGCACAGGAAGTTAGCGCTGACAACAGTCAATTTCGTAGTTACTACCAAACGGTTAAACAGTTGGCTGAAAATGCGCAACTGCCGATGCCTAAAGTGTATGTGATTAACGAAAGCCAGCCGAATGCATTTGCTACCGGCCGTAACCCGGAACACGCCGCAGTTGCCGCCACGGTAGGCATTATGCAAATTTTAAGTGAGCGCGAATTGCGCGGGGTCATGGCGCATGAGTTAGCTCATGTAAAAAACCGTGACACTTTAATTTCAACGATTTCAGCAACGATGGCGGGTGCCATTGCGTCGATTGCCCAGTTCGGCATGCTGTTTGGTGGCGGCCGTAATGGTAGCGGCGAAAGCAACCTACATACATTTATTGGCATATTGATCTTGTTTCTAGCCCATTTAGCTGCGGCGCTAATTCAAATGGCTATTTCAAGGGCGCGTGAGTTTGAGGCGGATAAAGCAGGCGCTGAAATTAGCCGTGACCCGAACGCTTTAGCGAGCGCACTGGAGAAAATTCATCATTATGCGCATCAGATTACCAATCAAACCGCAGAAGCGCATCCGGAAACGGGGCAAATGATGATTATCAATCCGTTATCAGGTGTTTCGTTCGACAGCTTGTTTAGCACGCATCCAAAGACTGAGGAGCGGGTGGCGCGGTTGAGGGCGATGGTCATTTAATGCCATGTGAAAATGAACTGACCATTACTAGGTCAATAAGTGGTCGCGCTCATGTGGGTGTCGAGGCTCAGACGATCCTCCCTGATATATCTTAACTTTTTTCACCATCACAGGCTCGGTAGCAGGCGATTGTAACAACGCGAAGTTTCACTGTTGTAATAAGCACCCGACGCGGCGTTTATCAAGTAAAATCAAGGCTTAATCAATCTATTTTCACATTAAGAAAGTTTTATTTGTATATTTCTCAACTTATCGCCGCTGATGCTGTGCATCAAGTGTTTTCAGGTCGTAACCTTACTTTAGCATTGCCTGCGGCGTTGTCGTTATTTCCTGCTGCTACGCCACAACAAAAAGGCGCTGCCGCAGATTTAAGCTATGGTACTCTGCGCTTTTATGGTGAAATTGATACCTATTTAAAACAGTTGTTAGAAAAACCGCTCACCGATGAGCGTCTTCATGCGGTGTTGCTGGTGGCGCTTTATCAGTTGCTGCATGATAAAGCGGATGCATTTACTGTAGTCAATCAGGCGGTGCATGCAGTCAGCCAGCTTAAAAGACCAATGGCCAAAAGTTGGGCCAAGGGGTTGGTGAATGCAATTTTACGTAATTTTTTACGGCAAAAAGAAGCGCTGAATGCGCAATCAAAGACCAATGAAGTGGCGAATTATTCTTATCCGCAGTGGTGGATAAATAAACTCAAAACCCAATATCCTGATTATTGGCAAAACATATTGGCGATTGGTAATCAGCATCCGCCGATGACGCTACGTGTAAATACCCAAAAAATCAGCGCACAAGACTATTTGCAATTATTAGCGCGCCAAGAGGTTGAGGCGAACCACATTGGTGCGCAAGCTGTGGAGCTTAAAAAACCGATTGCCGTTGATAAAATCCCAGGTTTTACCGATGGTGTGGTTTCTGTGCAAGATTATGGTGCGCAGTTGGCGGCGCAGTTATTAAACGTGCAAGCCAATATGCGCGTGTTAGACGCCTGTTGTGCCCCTGGTGGTAAAACGGGGCATATTCTGGAGTTGGCCGATGCGCAAATGACCGCCTTGGATAGCGATGAAACGCGTTTGCAACGGGTGCAGAGCAATCTCGATCGATTGAATTTAAAAGCCTCGCTGTTGGTGGGTGATGCTGCATCCACTGACTGGTATGATGGCAAACCATTCGATAGAATTTTGGCTGATGTGCCGTGTACTGCATCTGGCATTGTGCGGCGCCATGTAGATATTAAATGGTTGCGCCGAGAGTCGGATGTGGCCTCTTTTGTTGCACAACAAGCTAAAATTTTACCGAATTTATGGCAGATGTTGGCAAAAGGCGGGCAATTGCTTTATGTGACGTGTTCTGTGTTTTACGAAGAAAATCAAGGACAGATAGATCAATTTTTAAAAAACCATACAGAAGCTACCCAGTTGCCTTTGGACGCATCACTGAACAATTCGCAGGCAAATATCACGCATATCCATGGTCAGCTTATTCCATCGAGCGCACATGACGGATTTTTTTATGCCTTATTGCAAAAAAATTAAACAGCTATTTAGCATTGTAGGTCTGGTGTTATTTGCGCATTTATCGTTTGCGGCTGGCAATAGCCTGCATATTAGAAGTGCTAATCTAATTGTGTATGAAGATGATTATTTGCTGAATGCGGATGCTGAAATCAACGTTAGTCCCGAGATGGAAAAGGCGATTCTTAAAGGATTTACCTTTAATTTTTTGATAGAGTTTCAATTGCGCTCGCCGCGCCAGTACTGGTTTGATGATGAAATTGTCACCACAGTGCAGGAGGTGAGCTTGAGCTATCATGCGTTGACGCGACAATACATTATTGTACGTAATGAGCAACAAAGGAATTATGCGAGTTTGGATGAAGCCATCGAGGACTTGTCGATTATCCAGGATTTAAAAGTATTTCAAAAATCTCATGTTGAGAAAGGTGAGCGCTATCAGGCGCTGTTGCTGATGCGTCTGGACCATAAAAAACTACCCAAAGCCTTGCAGGTGGAGGCGATGGGCGCTGATGATTGGACGATGACATCGCAGCGTTTTGCATGGTCACCCAACTTATTTAAATGAAATACATCGTACTCACCAGTGCTGTACTAGGCGCGTTGTTGCTATATTTGCTATCAAATGCGAGTGCAAATACTGCGGCATCGGGAGAATATTACTCGCTGTTAGTTGCATTAAATATTACATTGGCAGTGTTGCTGATTACGCTGATTGCGGTTCAGCTTTTTAACTTATATCGTAATATCCGTGAGCGTGTCATGGGCAGCCGCTTTACGCTACGTCTGTTAGGCTCATTCGCGCTGATGGCTTTTATTCCAGGGTTAATTGTTTATGTGGTATCGGTAAATTTCCTAACGCGCTCGATTGAGTCATGGTTCAACGTCAAAGTGGAGTCAGCACTTGAGGGTGGTTTAAATCTAGGGCGAACCGCTTTAGATATTATGCTGGCCGATGTGAAAGAAAAAGGCGAGAGCATGGCCACTAGCCTCGCTTTTCAGCCGGCAAATACGCACTTTGCCATGTTGAATGATTTACGTGAAAAAAGCGGCATTCAAGATGTGACCCTGCTGACGCCGCAAGGTAGAATTTTAGCGGTTTCCAGCAGTGATTCTACGAGCTTTTTACCTGAGCTCCCCAGCGTGACGCAGTTAAGACAGGCGCGCCTGCGCATTTATGGCAACATTGAACCGATTGCAGGTAAAGGCCTATATTTGCGCGTATTAGCGCCTATAAGTGTGCAAGCCATCGCAGGTGAAACGCGAATTTTACAGTTATTACAACCTGTGCCCAGGTCTTTGGCAACCACGGCAGAGGCGGTGCAAGATGTGTATCAAGACTATCAACAGTTATCTTACAGTCGCACAGCATTGAGAGAGGTGTTTGCACTCACATTAACCTTGGTAATGATGTTGGCTATGCTCACAGCAGTAGCCATTGCCTTTGTGCTAAGTCGCAAGTTATCTGCACCACTAACGGTGTTGGCAGAAGGTACCAAAGCGATTGCCAGTGGCGATTACAGCACTATGCTGCCAGCACATGGTAAAGATGAATTAGGGGTGTTGGTGCAGTCTTTTAACAGCATGACGCAGCAACTAGGCGATGCCACTAAAGCCGCAGATAGAAACCGTGCGCGGGTTGAGGCGGCGCGCGGTTATTTAGAAACCATATTGGCGCATTTATCTTCAGGCGTGCTGGCACTTAACGAACGAGGGGAGTTGCGTACCTTTAATGAAGCCACCGTTAATATATTGGGCGTTTCACTAGAAGGGTATGTGGGTTTTACGCCTGATAAAATTATCGCTAAACAGGCACAGCTTGCTAATTTTTTTGAAGCGATTGCCATTAATAGCCAACAAGATGCAAGTAGTCGAAACGGGCAAAAAGAGGATGCACAGACGCAAGTTGAACTAGCGACTGCGCAGGGCAAGCAGATTATTACGCTACGGGGCACCCGCTTGCCAGATGGTGGTTATGTAGCGGTATTTGACGATGCGACTGCCATGGTGCAAGCGCAGCGTGATGCCGCGTGGGGTGAGGTGGCAAGGCGCTTGGCGCATGAAATTAAAAATCCGCTCACACCGATACAGCTGTCGGCAGAGCGCATGGCGCATAAATTGCTCAATAAATTAGATGTGGCCGATGCTGAAATGTTAAAACGCTCAACGGCAACCATTGTGAATCAAGTCGATGCTTTAAAAAAAATGGTGAACGAATTTAGTGAGTATGCGCGCTCGCCAGCACCACATTTAGATAAACTGGATTTAAATGCATTGATTCGAGAGGTCGTGTCACTTTATGATTTGCCAAAAATTAAAATAGAATTGTCACTCGCAACACAAGCTTGTACGATTAGAGGCGATAGCACCATGTTGCGCCAAGTGCTACACAACTTGCTGCAAAATGCACAAGATGCGCTTACAACAGCGTTACCTTCCGTGATTGTGGTAAAAACCGCGATAGTGGATCACTTACTGGTGCTGACTGTGCGAGATAATGGCACTGGTTTTTCTGCAGACATTATGGCGCACATTTTTGAACCTTACATGACCACTAAACCTCATGGAACAGGGCTAGGCTTAGCGATTGTGAAAAAAATCATTGAAGAGCACAAAGGCAGTATTAAAATTGACAATGCATCGTATTTTGATGCAAATGAAACCGGGGCAATAGTGACCATTAGCATTCCACTTTTGAGTTAAGCTAAAGCTTTTAATACCAAATTGATAGATAGAAAAACAGCATGGCATCAAAACATATATTAGTCGTTGACGATGAAATAGGCATACGCGAATTATTAAGCGATATTTTGCATGATGAAGGCTATCGCGTTGATCTGGCAGAAAATGCCGCCACTGCTCGCGCATTACGCTTACACGAGCGGCCAGACGTGGTATTGCTGGATATTTGGATGCCCGATTGCGATGGTATCAGTTTACTCAAAGAGTGGGCCAATGCTGGCCTGCTCACCATGCCTGTAGTGATGATGTCTGGCCACGGCACCATTGATACCGCAGTTGAGGCAACGCGTATTGGCGCCTTTGATTTTTTAGAGAAGCCAATCGCGCTACAAAAATTATTAAAAACGGTAGCCACCGCATTAAAGCATAGCGAACAGTTACCAAAATCTGAAATGAGTTTGGCGAACTTGGGCAAAAGCCCAATTATATTAGCTTTAAAAGAGCGATTAGATAAAATAGCCGCCAGCGCAAACGATAGCCCTAGTCCCGTGTTGTTAATCGGGCCCAAAGGGTGCGGTGCTGAGTTATGCGCACGCTTTTTACAAAATGCCGATACCTCATGGCTGCAACTCACCGAGTTGAGTGAATTAGTTAACGCCCCTTTAGATATTTTAGAGCAGGGTCGAGAGGGTGTGGTCTATATTGCTGAAATCGCTGAACTCAGTAAAACTCAGCAAAAGGGCTTGTTGTTGCTGATTACAAAGGCAGATAAATACAATGTGCGCGTGGTGTGCGGTACCAGCCAAAACCTACCGAAATTGCAGGCTGAAGGCTTGTTTGACCATAATTTATTACAAATTCTATCGGCGGTTTCGTTGCGTGTGCCAGCGCTTGAAGAGCATAAAGAAGACATTCCAGATTTGGCAATTGCTATTGCCAACTTGCAATTTGAACTGGCAGATATACCTTATCGTGAGTTTGATATTGCGGCATTAAATGCATTACGCAATGCAAGCTGGTCTGGAGATTTAGCACAGTTGGATGCGGTGGTTCGCAACTTAATTCAAACCAGCTTGGGTGAAAAAATCACATTAGACGACGTCAAGAGAGTGTTGCATCAGTTTGACGATGCAACGCATGCGGACGCTAAGCTACAAAGCGTTGAGATTTTCAATACGACGGATACGCGTCCTGAAACATTAACTCACTTTAATCAACCTTTGCGAGAGGCGCGGGACGATTTTGAGCGACGTTATTTTGCCTATCACATTAAAAATGTAACGGGCAATATGAGTAAGTTAGCGGAAATAGCCGGTTTGGAACGCACCCATTTGTATCGTAAGTTAAAGCAGTTGGATATTAAAATTAAGGGCTAGCTTTAACCGTGTGTCAAATCTTCTAATGTCGCTAGCTTCTATTTTTGAATGGCTAGTATAAAGCGCTTCGTTACCACACTGCATCATTCACAAAAAACATGTCAAAAGAAAACTTACAGCACTTGAGGCAACTAGTAGCGCAACAAGCGGCCCGCATGATGGCTGAAGACGGCATTTCTGACTTTGCCTACGCTAAAAAGAAAGCTGGGCGACAACTAGGTGCCATTGATAACAGCATACTGCCCTCAAACGCCGAAGTTGAAGAAGAGCTTAAACTGTACAACGCACTTTTTCTAAGTGACGAGCAGCCAGAAAATTTACGCGAGTTGCGTAAAAAGGCACTCTTTACCATGCAGTTATTAGAAAAGTTTAATCCGCATTTAACCGGTGCTGTGTTGGATGGCACTGCCGGCTTATTGTCTGAAACGCATATTCACCTATTTGCAGACAGCATTAAAGAGGTGGAAATGTTTTTACTTAACCAGCAGATTCCATTTGATGTGAATGAAAAGTCTTATCGTATTTTGAACGATGGCAAGCGTGATAAAAAAGGCGATAGTCGCAAAACAGTGCCGGTTTTCACCCTAGAAACCGACGCTGGTTTAATTAAACTCAGCGTGTTTGAAGTCGATGACATCAGAGTGGCGACTAAACGTGCAGCAGACGGAAGCAGTGCTGAGCGCTTGAATACCGAAGGTGTGAAGACCTTACTTGCTGAAGCTGAAGATCAGCATCGCTAATAAACTGATGGTAGTGATTTGTTCCATACCACAATTTGGTTTCTACCTGCGTATTTAGCGGCATATAGCGCTTGGTCTGCTGCGCGCATCAAATCAGCGTGATGATCAAAGCGTTGACCACCATCCATATTAGAAACTACGCCGATTGATACCGTGACTTTGATAATGCTGCCATCTTCGAGCTGGTGCGCAATGTTAGCCACACTATCTTTAAGACGGACTAGTAATTTAGCTGAAGATAGCAGCGAGGTGCCAGGTAAAATAACAGCAAATTCTTCACCGCCATAGCGTGCGAAAATATCATCCTGACGAATTTGCCCAAAAATCTCGCGTACCACAGCAATTAAAACCGCATCACCAGCCGGGTGGCCATATTTATCATTGATATGCTTAAAGTGATCAATATCAATCATCGCCACTGTAAAGGGTAGACCTTGTCTGTTTGATAAATCAAACTCGCGTTGCAATGTATTATCAAAGTAACCACGATTGTATGCGCCCGTGAGCGCATCACGTTGAGATTCTTCTTCAAGGTCGCGCATTTTGATAAACGCATGCATCTCTAATAACTCTTTGGCCTCAGCCAGAATGCCATTAAGCTCAGATGGATGGAATATGCTGATTTCAAACAGCTCTTCCACTGGATGCAAGCCGACTTTTATAATCTCGATAATTTCTGTTAGTGCGGCATTATCCAGACCAAGCCAACTTTCGGCCGCATCAACTGCAGCGGCAACTGCGCCTTCAGCTTTTGGGTTTAAAAAATAGTCAGCAATATAGCCTGACACAGCAACACAGCCGGTAATGATCGATTCTGCATCTTTTGGGCCTGGTTTACCATGGCTGGCAAGGCATGAGAGCGAAATGTAATCAGGCAGACTCCAGCGCTTAAGTAATGCATAACCCACCTCATCATGCCCGGAACCAAAAGTGGCGCGCTCAGCTTTGAGCAATGCATCATGGTTAGTGGCGGCCATAAAAACAGGCGCATACTCCTCTGGCATCATAGAGTCAAAAGCGAGAATACCAATGTCTTGTAATAACGCGGCTAAAAATAAATCATCGGGTGTTTTGTACCCTAGTTTTTCTGCAAGGGCACGGCTGGCGAGTGCAGAAACAATAGTGCGGCGCCAAAAAATGTTGCTATTAGCACCATTGCCCGCGCTATGTTTCATTAACGAGTTTGTTAATGAAAATGATAATGTAATCATGATGGCTGCATGTGTACCTAACATGCTGACAGCCTGACGAACGTTATCTGGAGCGCGGCGCGACTTATATAAAGGCGAGTTTGCCGCCTTGATTATTTTGATTGAGAGCGCAGGGTCGTAGGAGATTTGATTGCATATCTGAATCATATCTGCGTATGGGTCATTGGCGAGTTCAATGACTTTCATCGCAATCGCAGGAACACTGGGTAATGTCGTGCAAAAGCGAAAGCGTTTGGCTAGGTTTTCTTCCACGCTACTTCCGATACTTTATTTCTTTGATTGTTTCATCATAGGCTTTGTTTAAGCCGCTTTCAACCAGCGCGCCACATCCAATGCAAAATAAGTCAGTATGCCATCGGCTCCAGCACGCTTGAATGCTAGTAAACTTTCCAGCACACAAGCTTTTTCATCCAGCCAGCCATTTTGTGCAGCCGCTTTTAACATGGCATATTCACCGCTCACTTGGTAGGCGTAGGTAGGTACGCCAAACTCATCTTTAACACGGCGCACAATGTCTAGGTAAGGTAACCCAGGTTTTACCATCACCATGTCGGCACCTTCGGAAATATCCAAAGCAACTTCTTGCATGGCTTCGTCACTATTAGCGGGATCCATTTGGTAAGTGTATTTATTACTTTTGCCTAAATTGCCTGCTGAGCCGACTGCATCACGAAATGGCCCATAAAAGGCAGATGCGTACTTGGCTGAATAGGCTAATATCTTTGTATGAATGTTGAGAGTGCTCTCCAATGCCTCTCTAATTTGGCCGATGCGTCCATCCATCATATCGCTGGGCGCTACAATATCTGCGCCTGCATTGGCGTGTGAGATGGCTTGCTTCACCAGTACCTCTATGGTTTCATCATTGAGCACATAACCCGAGTCATCAATCAAACCGTCCTGTCCATGTGTGGTGTAAGGATCTAATGCCACGTCAGTAATCACACCAAGTTCAGGATGTGCAGCTTTAAGTGCAGCAACCGTGCGTTGCACCAGGCCTACAGGGTTGAACGCTTCTGCGGCATCCAAGCTCTTAAATTGACTATCAACGACTGGAAATATAGCAATAGCCGGGATGCCAAGTTCTACACATTCGGCTGCGGTTTTGAGCAACACATCAATGCTTTGGCGTTTTACCCCAGGCATGGAGGCGACTTCTTCTACGCGATTTTCACCCTCTAAAACAAATACAGGATAAATCAAATCGTTGGTGGTGAGTACGTTTTCACGCATCAAACGGCGTGAAAATTCATCTTTACGCATGCGACGTGGGCGAGAATAAGGGTAGCTCATTTTTATTTCCTTAATTTCAAAAAACGATTTAATTTTAGATTAACCTAAAAACCGCGGTTGTCCACGAAAAACACCAAATACACGAACCAATTTAAAGAACTCCATGCACAGGGTTAAAACTAATGAATGCGTCATCAATTAAATCCCATAGATTGTTTTTATTTCGTGATTTTGGTGTTTTTCGTGGATAACTGTTTTTCGGTGTTAAGCAAATACTTTTGCCAGCTCTAGCCCAGGCTCAGGCTGACGCATAAAGGCTTCACCTACCAAGAAGGTGTGCACGTTGTTTTGTCGCATCAATGCAACATCATCATGGGTGAAAATACCTGATTCAGTCACTACGATTTTATGTTCTGGGATGCGTGAAAGTAGCCCTAGCGTGGTGTCTAAAGTGACCTCAAAAGTCCGCAAGTTACGGTTATTAATCCCTAGTAATGGGGTATCTAATTGCAACGCGAGATCCAGTTCTTCGCCATTATGCACTTCTACCAGCACCGCCATTCCTAAGCTGTGGGCAATGGCCTCTAATTCGCGCATTTTAGCTAAATCAATGGCAGCTGCAATCAGCAAAATACAATCTGCCCCCATCGCACGTGCTTCATATATCTGGTAAGCATCAATCATAAAATCTTTGCGTAATACCGGTAGGTTACATGCGGCGCGCGCTTGCTTCAGGTACGCTGCCGAACCTTGGAAATAATCTACGTCTGTCAACACTGACAAACAGGCTGCCCCGCCTTGTTCATAGCTCTTTGCGATTTCTGCGGGTTTGAAATCTGCACGAATAATGCCCTTAGAAGGGCTGGCTTTTTTGATTTCCGCAATGACGGCAGATTGCCCATGTGCGATTTTGGTGCGAATACTTGCGACAAAATCACGCGCAGGGCTGGCTTTGGCGGCTTCAGCTTGTACGATAGCCAGTGGTTTATGCGCTTTGGCGGCGGCCACTTCAATTTCTTTAGTGGCAATGATTTTATTCAGGATATCTGACATATTTAGTTTCGCTATTTTTAAATTTATAACTTATTGATATTTTTTACCATTCAGCATGACCCACCCAGCTTCGTGATTGCCTTGTGGGGCACGGTGGGTCCAATGTATGACGCCACCTTTCGGGTTGTATACATACTCACCGTTAAATGTAACTTCATCGCCGATTTGCAGCGGCACTCTAGGCGCCAAGTCAATATTATGCGCGAATAAAAGGGTTTGTCGGGCGTTGATTTTTACCAGAAACTTTTGGTGCCGTGAGCCTTTGTTGTCGTCCGCTAAAAGCTTGATCACAAAGCCCTTGCCGCTGACTTGTACATCACTAAGCTTTGCAGTAAAGGCTTGTTCAACCGCTGAGTTGCTAACTTCAGTAACAGCTGAGCCTGTAATTGCAACCGGTTGTGTGTTGTTAGCATCAGGTTGCTTGCAAGCGCCTAAAGCAAGCGCTAAAAATATGGCAAATAAAAGTCTGGCGAGTACACTCATGCGGTTGTCATTGCGATTAACTGCTGCAATTTTTGCATGGCCTTACCGCTATCAAGCATTTCAGCAGCGGTTGCGATACCGGCCTGAAGGCTAGGCACTATTCCAGACACATAAATGGCCGCGCCTGCATTGAGCAGCACTATGTCGCGCGCTGCACTGGTTTTACCAGATAACACTTTTAAAATCATGGCTTTTGATGCCTGAGCATCATTCACTTGTATGCTGGCTAAGTCGTGCAGGCTTAAGCCAAATTGTGTTGGGTTAAGTGTGTATTCACGGACGATCCCATCTTTAAGTTCTGCCACATAAGTGTCGCCAGTAAATGAAATTTCATCCATGCCATCAGCACCGCAAACCACCATCACATGCTCGTTGCCGAGTTGTTTTAACACGTATGCTAGTTTGGTCGTTAATGCTGCTGAAAATACTCCCATCACTTGGCGTTTAGCGTTGGCTGGATTGGTGAGCGGGCCTAGCAGGTTAAAAAGTGTGCGCACACCAAGCTCACGTCTTACCGGGGCTGAGTGCTTCATCGCGCTATGATGATTCGGGGCAAACATGAAACCTAAGCCAATTGTATTGACACAGTTGGCTACTTGTTCAGGCGTTTGGTTTACATTAACACCTAACACTTCCAATACGTCTGCGCTACCGCAGGTGGAGGATACCGAGCGACCGCCATGCTTAGCGACTTTTGCGCCAGCTGCTGCCGCAACAAAAGCACTGACAGTAGAAACATTAAAGGTTTGTATGCCGTCACCCCCGGTACCGCAGGTGTCAATTAAATGAGTAGTATCATGAATACTAACTTTGGCGGAGAGTTCGCGCATCACGCTTGCCGCAGCGGCGATTTCATCTACGGTTTCACCTTTAATGCGGAGTGCTACCAGTAAGCCGGCGATTTGCGCAGAGGTTAACTCGCCTGCCATCACTTGGCGCATTAAGTTTTGCATCGTGTCAAAGCTTAAATCTTGACCATTGATGACATGATTAAGGGTTTGCGAATAGTTCACAACATCAGGCTTTCAAAAAGTTATTCAAAAGCGCGTGGCCGTGTTCAGTCAGGATAGATTCAGGATGAAACTGCACCCCTTCAACGGCTAGCGTTTTATGACGCACGCCCATAATCTCGCCATCGTCAGTCCAGGCGGTAATTTCTAAACAGTCTGGCAGAGTTTCTTTTTCGATGACCAGTGAGTGGTAACGCGTTGCTGTATATGGATTAGGCAAATCTTTGAATACACCAATGTTTTTATGATGGATTAGCGAAGTTTTACCATGCATTAATTGTTTGGCATGAACAATATTGCCACCAAACGCCTGACCAATACTTTGGTGACCCAAACATACGCCCAGCAACGGAATCTTTCCCGCAAACTCTTTAATGAGCGGTACGCTGATGCCAGCCTCGTTCGGTGTGCAAGGACCTGGTGAAATAACGATATGATCTGGCTTGAGTTCGGCGACTTTGGCTAAATCAATTTCATCATTACGATACACCAGCACCTCTTCGCCAAGCTCGCCTAAATACTGGACTAAGTTGTAGGTGAACGAGTCATAGTTATCGATCATTAATAGCATGTGACATCCTAAGGTATTGAAATTATTAAACCAACCATTTAATGGCTAATTTGCAGGCTAATCTCAAACGGCAAAATCCCTGCATAGCGGACTATTTTACCAACGCTTAAAAACTACGTACAGGTAAATGCGCAAAAATGGTAAAAAGAAATAGGTGGATTTTTCGCTTGGATAAGGCGGTGGGTCCCAGTGGTAGAATGGCAGTGTTTCCTTCAGCGTGACAACCATCAGCAGCATTTAAGATTCAGGAGAATCAATTGATTCATTTAAAGGTATTTTGTGTGCTATGTGCGCTTTCATTAAATGCATGTGAGCAAGAAAAACAAGCCTCGGCAGAGGTGGGCGCGGTGCCTAAGCAAATGATGGATAAAGTTACCAGCGATATTAATGCTGCCACGGTGATGGCGGATGAACGATTTAAAGCAGGCGAAAATCTGGCGGCGCCAGAGAGCACGTAATAATCTAACATTGGATTAATAGAGGTGCCCTTTGCCGCTCCTGCCTGCACTGCTCCCTGAGCCTGTCGAAGGGCTATGCCTAATAAAATTGTATCTAGCCCTTCGACAGGCTCAGGGAGCGGTATCTATAATAGTTAACAAACGCAAGCGTATGGCGTCGCATCAATTTGCGGCTCTTCACCCAATATCAAAGCGGTGACTAATTTGGCGCTAGTTGGCGCCATGGTGAGGCCATATCTAAAATGGCCTGTGTTTAGAAACAGGTTTTTAATGGTCGGGTGCGCACTAATTGTGGGTAAGTTCTCTGGGGTGCCAGGCCGCAGGCCGCTCCAATGCTTGATAATAGGCTGATCTTTTAGCTCGGGCATAATCGCTTCCGCTTTTAAGCGTAATTCCTCGCGAACGGTTTCAGTGGTGCCATTATCAAAGCCTACGTCTTCGAGCGTGCTACCTGCTAACAAATAGCCATCAAGGCGCGGTATCATGTAAAAGCCTTCCCGATACACCATTTGCTCAAGGTTTTTGTGAGGCTGATAGAGCAGTATTTGCCCGCGCATGGGTTTGATGTTGAGTTTAGCGCTGGTTGCTTTAAGTAAATCAAAACTCCATGCACCTGAAGTGACTACAAATTGATCTGCAATTAATTTTTCACCAGTGATGGTTTGCCACTCGTTAAGTTGTTGTGTCTCTTGTAGTGGCGCCAGCTGGGTATTTTCCAGCATAGTGACATTGTGTTGCTCCAGCCATTTACGCATGGCTTGCATCAGGTACGGCGGGCGAACCTGGCAAATAGTGGGTAGCCATAGTGCATCTTCTCCACTTAACGATTGCACCTTAAAAGCAGAGGCCTTAACAGCCTGTGCCGGGACTTGGTTTTTCTCACACCAAGATACGGCTGCATGCTTGTCAAACGCGGGTAGCAGCAAAAAACCTGATTGCGCAAAGTGTGCATCTACGCCTGTTTCAAGTTGCAACTGTTGGCTAAGGTCTCGGTAAAAATTTGCACCGTCACGGGTCAAGTTGTTGACAGCCTCGGAGTATTGCCAAGGTAGGAGTGGAAAAACGATGCCACCACCTGCCCATGACGATTCACCTGAGGTTTGGCTGGCAATTTGGTTACGTTCTACAATAGTGACGCGGCAGCCTCGATTAACCAACTCCATCGCAGTCATACAGCCCACAATGCCGCCACCGATAATCATTACATGTGTCATAAGCGTGTGTTTGTTTCCTATTTGGTGGCTATGCGCCCGGTAAGCAATGCATTTTGGGCGTTGGTTAGTCCTGTAGGCTGACCAAGTAGCACAATAACATCACCTTCGGCGAGTGGGCTTTCAAGTGAGAGTTGTGCGCCGTTAGAATTTGGACGGCGGATAGATTTGATTTCAACCTCAAAGCTATCTAATTGTATTTCGGCGAGACGCCGGCCGATCGCATAAGCCCCTGCTGAAATAATGACAGAGTGCAGACGTACTTGTTGTTTTTCTAGCGAGACTTCTTCTACATCTGAAATACCATGGAAATAACCTTTAAATAATTTATAGCGCTCTTCACGAAATAAACGAATGCGTTTAACAACACGATTAAGCGGCACGCCAAGTAGCATGAGCGCATGCGAAGCTAGCATCAGGCTACCCTCTAAAATTTCAGGTACGACTTCCGCAGCGCCTGCTGCACGCAGGGTTTCCATATTGGAATCATCTACTGTACGGACAATGACAGGTAGCTGCGGGTAGTTTTCTTGTACGATATGTAAAATTTTCATTGCGGCACGGTTATCGGCATAACTGATTACCAAGGCTTTGGCGCGTGCACCACCTGCAGCTTCAAGCACTACACGCCGTGCAGCATCGCCAAACATGACCGTTTCGCCTGCTGCGGCAGCTTCTAAAACGCGCGAGGGGTCAATATCCAGTGCAATATAAGGGATGTTTTCTTCTCTCAAAAATCGTCCTAAATACTGACCGCTACGCCCATAGCCGCAGATAATGACATGGTCCTGTAGCGGCTTGCCAGCATCCTCAATCTCTTGCACTATCTGACCGCTATTGCGGCTGTAGCTGCTTGCCAGTTTTCTTGCAATGCGTCCGTTGTATTGAATTAAGATAGGTGCAAGCACCATAGACAGCAGCGAAGCTGCGAGTATCAGTTGCAGCGCTTGACCGCTAATCAGATTTTGATCCGCACCTAAAGCCAGGATGACAAAGCTAAACTCACCGGCCTGTGCCAATATCACGCCAGTGCGAATGGCTACGCCAGCTTCATACTTTACAAAACGCACCACAATCGCCACAATCGCGGCTTTAAAAAAGATAAATGCCACTAAAATTAACAATACCAAACCTATATTGTTAACAATTTGCTGTATGTCTAACAACATGCCTACGCTGATAAAAAACAGGCCGAGCAAGATGTCGCGGAAGGGCGAAATGTCCGATTCCACTTGGTAGCGATATTTTGTTTCTGAAATCAGCATGCCTGCAATAAATGCGCCTAGCGCATAGGATAAGCCGGCCATTTTGGTGGCAAATGCTAATAATAACGTCACCATCAGTACATTCATCACAAAGAGCTCGCGTGAACGTTGGCTTGCCACTAAATTGAACCAAGGGTTGATTAGCCATTTGCCGATGGTGAATAAAAACAGCAACATGGCGGCAGCCTTAAGCATGGCTATACCCAGTACATCTATCAAGTTGGCATCAGCCATACCCAGCGCTGGGATTAGCACCAAAATTGGTACCACGGCAATGTCTTGAAATAATAATACACCGATGCTCAGGCGGCCATGGCGTGAGTTTAAATCAATCCGCTCAGCCAGAATTTTAGAAACAATCGCCGTAGATGACATGGTTAATGCCGTGCCAACGACAAACGCAGCCGGCCAATTTAGCCCAGCAAGTTTAGCAACGCCCATTGCCAAAGCCAGCGTGATGGCGACTTGCGCACCGCCTAAGCCCAGCACTTTTTTACGCATGGCGTAAAGCTGTGGCAAGCTAAATTCCAAGCCGATACTAAACATCAAAAACACAATGCCGAATTCTGCAATCTCCCTGTTAGCTTCAGTATCTGGGAGTAAACCAAAGGTATGGGGTCCTAGCGTTAGACCCACCAAAAAATAAGCCAGCATTGCAGGTAATCTAAATGCACGAAACAGTGCAACCGCAAGTACGGAACTGATCAGTAGAATTAAAATTAAAGGCAGAGTGTCAAACATAGCGAGTCGTGTTGATTGAGAGTTGTTTAACTATCATTGTTTCATAGATGCGTTAAATATGGTGAGTGGCTTTAAATTTTTTATTTGAGCAATGCGGCTCAATTTTTGGTGCGTATGCGGCGACAATAGCAAAATCTGTGCCCAATATGCAATTTTTTGATAAATTTTGCTTAAAATTTGACGATTCGTCGTGCATTAGGCTTTATCAGCAAGGCATTCCCTTTTATACTAGCTTATAAATGTTTGAATTATTAATTTAGCTAAATTTGAGGGTATAAATTTAATCGCAATGACTTCATCTTTTAATAAACGGTTGGTTAACAAAGATCAGTCAGTACTGGTCAATCAGCAGCACACATTATCTTTGGCGCAAGAGATTTTGCAGCTTGAAGCGGGTGAAATAGACGCGCTCGCTAAACGACTTGATCACCACTTTAGTGATGCCGTTGCGCTCATTTTACAATGTAGGGGGCGCGTTGTTGTGAGCGGCATGGGTAAGTCTGGCCATATTGGTGGCAAAATAGCCTCTACATTTGCAAGTACTGGCACCCCTGCGTTCTTTATGCATCCTGCTGAAGCGAGTCATGGTGACCTGGGCATGATTACAGCAGGTGACATTGTGATTGCGCTTTCCAACTCTGGTGAAAGCGATGAAATTCTGGCCATTGTGCCGCCGCTTAAAAGGTTGGGTGCAAGCATTATTGCGATTACGGGCAACGATGCTTCCAGTTTGGCTAAAGCCGCAGATATTCATCTAAGCGCGCATGTGACAAAAGAAGCCTGCCCGCTAGGACTTGCGCCAACGTCAAGCACCACTGTTGCGTTAGCGCTGGGTGATGCGCTTGCATTATGCGTGCTGGATTTGCGTGATTTTACCGCAGAAGATTTTGCGCGCTCCCACCCAGGCGGGAGTTTGGGGCGGCGTTTATTAGTGCATGTGAGCGATTTAATGCGTACAGGAGACGGCACGCCGCAAGTGGCTGCTAATGCAACGCTTGCTGAAGGTCTGCTTGAAATGTCGCGCAAGGGCTTGGGTTTAACTGCTATTGTTGACGCCACGAATAAGCCGATTGGAATTTTTACTGATGGTGACTTGCGCCGTGCATTTGAGCGCAATATCAACATCATGGGTGCCAGAATTTGCGATGTGATGCACGCTAACCCAACCACTATTCATCAGGATCAATTGGCGATTGTCGCGGTTGAAATCATGGAGCAGCGTAAAGTCAATGGCTTGCTAGTCATCAACGAAGCAGGTGTGTTGGTAGGCGCGTTAAATATGCATGATTTGTTATTAGCAAAGGTCGTTTAAGTGAATTTAGATGGTATGAACAAAGCGTTAACGATCAATGAAGACCTGATTAAGCGTTTACAAAATATCAAATTATTGATATTGGACGTAGATGGTGTGATGACTGACGGTGGGCTGACTATTGGGGATGATGGGCTGGAATATAAAACTTTTCATGCGCACGATGGTTTAGGCATGAAGCTATTAAAAGCATCAGGCGTATCACTGGCCATTATTACTGGACGTACGTCTAATGTGGTGAAAAAACGTGCGGAGAGCACAGGTGTTGCGCATTTTTACCAAGGCGCTGAGGATAAACTGGAAGCATTTCGAGATTTGATGCAATCTAGCGGTTTGCAAGCTGAGCAATGCGCCTTTATGGGAGATGATGTCGTGGATTTGCCGCCCATGCTGCAATGTGGTTTGGCTATCGCCGTGCCGGATTCGCCAACCTTGTTGTTAGAACGTGCACATTATGTGACGCGTAAAGCAGGTGGACGTGGTGCAGTGAGAGAGGTGTGTGAATTGATTATGCAAGCACAAGGGACATTTGATGCGCAAATGGCACAATTTTTAACACAAGCCAGTATTGCTAATTAGGTGAATTAACGGTAATGGTTGATGCAGTGTATGACGCGATGAGAAAACAGGCATGGAGAAGCCGAACATGCATGTAGGGGCGGTGCGTTCTGTTATTGGATTTCCGCTGGCGCTACTTTTGCTCCTGGCCTTGCTTAGCTTTTGGATTGACAAAAGTGTACAGCCATCTGCGCCTAAAATTGATGGCAGTAGCCGACATGACCCAGATTACATCATGAGCAATTTTGTAACGACGCAAACTGACATTAACGGTGATTTGCGCTATAAACTAGCGGCGGTGGAAATGCGGCACTTTCCTGATGACGATACCACGCATTTACAAAAGCCACGTTATACTCAGTTTGCCGTGGGAAAAGCTTATACCCAAGTAGAAGGTCTGCGCGGCTATGTATCTGGTAATGGTGAGGAGGTCGAGCTTGTCGATAATGTGAAAGTGACACGACAGGCTTTTGCTGGCAAGGGTGAAATGACAATAGAAACGGATTACCTGAAAATTCGCCCCAATGACGAGTTGGTGACAACAGAAAGCCCTGTGATCATTAGACAAGCGCCTAAAACGGTGATTTATGCCACGGGGATGATTTATGAAAAGAAAAAGCGTACTGTGACCTTGCTACATAAAGTGCGTGCACATTATGAGCGGCCAATCACAGCAACTAACAAGACTAAGTCTGGCGTTAATAGTAAAATTAAACCTAGCGATCAGCTTGGCGCCAAGCCGGAAGTTCGTTCAGGCGCAAATAAAATCGAGTCAAATGCCAAGTCGGCAGCCGCTGACCAAACAGTAAAATCCAGCAGCACAGATACGCGCATTCGGAGACGCTATGAATAAGCCAGTAATCACCGCCCAACCCTATTTAATGATCAGCATGATGCTGTTTAGCTTGTCAACGCTGAGTTTTTCTCATCAGGCATTAGCTGAGGCAGCCGATCGTGATAAGCCGATTGATTTGGAGGCGGATTCAGTCAAAGTGGATGATGCCAAGCAAATCAGCACCTACTCGGGTAATGTCATTTTAACGCAGGGGACGTTGATTATTCATGCAGATAAGCTCATCGTGCGCGAAGATAAAGAAGGTTTTCAGCACAGCACCTCGCTGGGAAATCCCACCACGTTTAAACAAAAGCGCGAAGGTAAAAATGAGTATATGGAAGGCAGCGCGCAGCGTATTGAGTACGATGGGCGTATGGATAAAGTGCAGCTTTATACCAAGGCTTGGGTAAAGCGCGGTGAGGACATCGTACATGGTGATTACATTATGTATGACGCCAATGCGGAGTATGCTGAAGTGCTTGGTGGCGGCTCCGCCACGCCAGGTGCGCCAAGTGGTCGCGTGCGTGCAATTATTCAGCCAAAAAATAAAAAAACACCGGCAACTGATGCGCCACCGGCTAAACCTGCAGAGCCGGCTGGTACAATCAAGCCTTCTAACCCGGTTAGCACTAATGATGTGGTGCCTGCTGTAAAAAATATGCGGTTTAGTCGTAGTTTAGAAGTTAGTTCTCAGCCCAAATAAAGATATTAAGAACATGAGCGAACTCGTTGTAGAAAATTTGCGTAAATCTTACAAAGCACGTACCGTGGTGCAGGATATTTCGTTGACCATCAAGAGCGGTGAGGTCATCGGCTTACTAGGCCCGAATGGCGCGGGAAAAACCACAAGTTTTTACATGATGGTGGGTTTGGTCACATTAGATGCAGGTAAAATTTTATTGGATGGCAAAGACTTAAGCCATATGCCGATTCACATGCGCGCTAGGTTAGGCCTATCTTATTTGCCGCAAGAGCCTTCTATTTTTCGTAAATTAACCGTGTCTGAAAATATTCTGGCGATACTGCAATTGCAAGATATTTCTGAAGAAGCGATGGATGAAAAACTAGAATCTTTGCTCGAAGAGTTACATATTACGCATATTCGCGACAGTGCTGCCGTGAGTTTGTCTGGTGGCGAGCGCCGCCGTGTTGAAATTGCACGTTGCTTGGCTTCAGACCCAAGTTTTATTTTGTTAGATGAGCCGTTTGCGGGGATTGACCCGATTGCGGTGATCGACATCCAACAAATTATCCGCTTTTTAAGCGCGCGTAATATTGGCGTACTGATTACCGACCACAACGTGCGCGAAACTTTAGGTATTTGTGATCGTGCTTATATTGTGAACGAAGGTCATGTATTTGCTTCTGGCATTCCAAGTGAAATTGTCGCTAGCAAAAGTGTTCGAGAAGTCTATTTGGGTAAAGATTTTCGTCTATGAAGCAAGGGCTACAGCTTAAATTCTCGCAAAATCTATCACTGACACCACAATTGCAACAGGCGATACGCTTGTTGCAATTGTCGACATTAGAGTTAAATCAAGAAATTGATGTGCTCATGCAAACCAACCCTCTACTAGAAAGAGGGGATGACAACGAGGATGAATATGGCAACCCTACTGAGGTTGCCGGCGAAGAGGCCTCATTAACGGTGGCAGGTAGTTCAGTAGAAGCGGTACAGGAAGATAGCAAAACACAAAAAGATGAAGCTGTTGATCGTGAGTTTTCAGCGGATGACTTTGAAGTTAATGCAACAGAGTTAGGTGCAACGGCGTTAAATACATCAGAGCCAAGTCAGCTTACCGAAACTCCAGAATATGAAGCAAGTGCGGACTTCCCTGATACATTTTCAGCTGAATTTAATGATGAATTTGATGAGTTTTCAAACGGTAGTCGCTGGGATGAAAACACTGCGCCAGCTGATGATGACAGCGATTATAAGCCACAAGAAACGTTGCAAATTAGCTTGCGTGAACACTTGCTATCACAGTTAAAGTTGATGCCGTTATCCGAGCGAGATCAATCTCTCACTATGTTGCTGGTGGATAGCATTAATGAAAGCGGCTATTTAGAAGCATCACTCGAAGCGCTAGCCGAACAAATGCCACTGGAGCTTGAAATAGACGCGCTAGAGTTACAAACCGCCTTGCATCATGTGCAGCACTTGGATCCATTAGGTGTAGGGGCACGCAACTTAAGTGAGTGCTTACTACTGCAGTTGCAGGCAATGCCGGCAGAAACGCCAAATTTAGCATTGGCGCAATTGGTGGCTAAACACTACCTGCCAGCACTCGGTGCGCGTGATTTTGTAAAGCTACGAAAAGAGTTGGGATGTGATGAGGCGACACTCAAGCAAGTGCAACAACTGATTACCAGCTTAAATCCAAGGCCTGGCAGCGCGTTTACGTTAATAGGTTCTGAGCATTATATTCAGCATGAGGTGATTGTTAAAAAGGTCAAAGGTATTTGGATTGCCAGTCTTAATGATGGTGTGATTCCTAAACTTAAAATCAACCAGTTGTATGCGGGTATTTTAAAGCGTAATCGCGATAGCTCCAGCCAGTACTTGCAAAGCCAAATGCAGGAAGCCAAGTGGATGATTAAAAACATCCAGCAACGATTTTCAACGATTTTGCGTGTGTCACAGGCCATTGTTGACCGCCAGCGTAACTTTTTAGAATATGGCGAGGTAGCCATGCGACCATTGGTGCTGCGCGAAATTGCGGATGAACTGGATTTACATGAATCTACCATTTCGCGGGTGACAACCAGTAAATACATGCTCACTCCGCGTGGCTTATTTGAGCTTAAATATTTTTTTGGCAGTTCTGTAGCAACCGATAGTGGAGGTACTTGTTCAGCTACGGCGATACGTGCCCTGATTAAGCAATTGGTCGAGCAGGAAAATCCTAAAAAGCCGTATTCAGATAATCAAATTACAGCTTTGCTAGCTAAGCAAGGCATTGTGGTGGCACGGCGTCCCATTGCAAAATATCGAGAGTCACTCAATATTGCGCCAGCAAGTTTAAGAAAATCATTTTGAGATTTTTTTAAACATTAAGCTTTAATAAAGTCCGCAAAAATTTCTCGTTTTCCTTAGCACAGAGGCGATTTAACGTAGTAAACTGAAATTGTTCGACAAGCTTTGGATTTTATAAACAGGATTCAAACTTGAAGGATACTTAACAAAAGGAGCAAGTCATGAATTTACAATTAACTGGTCATCATTTAGAAGTAACCCCTGCTTTGCGCGATTATGTCACAAGCAAATTAGTCCGAATTAGCAACCACTTTGACCATGTAATCGATGTCAAAGTAACGTTGAGTGTTGAAAAGCTCGCCCAAAAGGTTGAAGCAACACTGCACGTGCCTGGTAATGACTTACACGCTGAGTGCCAAGATGAAAATATGTATAGCGCAATTGATATGTTGACCGACAAACTTGATCGCCAAGTGGTGAAACACAAAGAAAAAAATGCCGATCATCACAAAACAAATGGTGCCGTTAAGCATCAACAAGTTGATTAAGTAATAATTTCTATCTAGTAATTTGTCAAATTATGGCTCAAATTAACGTCGCTGAGCTATTCAAACAAACCCGCCGTAAGCTCAAACTGAGTTGGGTAGCAGGGCTTAACGGCGGGTCTAATACCCTCACTAGCGAAACAGTCACTAAACCTTCGTTGGCACTCATAGGTCATCTTAACTTTGTACACCCTAATCGCGTACAAGTGTTGGGGTGTGCTGAAATGGACTACTTGCGTAGTTTGCCGCCAGATGAGGCGATAGGTGCGATTGAAAACCTATACTCTACTGATTTAGCTGCAGTGATAGTGGCGAATGGTGAGAAAGTACCTAAATCACTTTCAGTTGCAGCAAACAAACACGCTACGCCACTTTTTACCTCAACCCTGCGCAGTCCTGAACTAATGGAGGTTCTAAGCCATTTTTTGGCACAAGCCATGGCCGACTCTGCAAGTTTGCATGGCGTTTTTATGGAAGTACAGGGCTTTGGTGCCTTGATTAAAGGTGAAGCGGCCATTGGTAAAAGCGAGCTCGCACTGGAGTTGATTACGCGTGGGCATCGACTCATTGCTGATGATATTGTTGATTTTTACCGAACCTCTCCTGATCGTGTTGAAGGCCGTTGTCCACCGTTGTTGCAAGATTTTTTAGAGGTGCGTGGCTTAGGCATTTTAAATGTCCGCGCGTTATTTGGTGACAATTCAGTGAAGCCCACCAAGCCGCTGGACTTGATTATTCAGCTCGAAATGGCAGATAAGCTGGCACCACAGAATCTTGATAGGCTGAGTATTAAAACGCAACATGAAGAAGTGTTGGGACTAAAAGTATCCAAGGTGCATATCCCCATTGCTGCAGGTCGCAATATTGCGGTATTGGTTGAAGTAGCCATTCGCAACCACATGCTATTGTTGCGTGGAATTAATGCGACTAAGCAATTTACGCAGCGCCAGCAGCGCGAGATGAAAAAGAACAGAACTTAAAATTTCAAGATGAAACAATTGGTGATTGTCACAGGCCTTTCAGGCTCAGGTAAGAGTATCGCGTTACGGGCGCTTGAAGATAGCGGCTACTATTGTATTGATAATTTGCCGGCCACGATGTTGCCGCAAATTGCCGATCACTTGCAATCAAAAAATCACGATACTACACAGCTCGATACCGAGAGCCATGATCGCGTGGCGATTAGTATTGATAGCCGCACCGCCGCAATTGAGACCTTGCCAGCCCATATTGAGCATCTAAAAACACAGCATATTGATACCAAAGTGTTGTTTCTTGAATCCAATGTTGAAACTTTGGTAAAAAGATTCAGTGAAACACGCCGCAAACACCCTTTAAGTAAAGATTCAACGACACTTGCTGAAAGCATTGCCTCAGAGCGCGAGCTGTTAAGCGGTTTAGGCAGTTTGGGGCATGTGATTGATACCAGCCACCTCAGCGCCAATACCTTGCGTGGCTGGGTGAAAGATGTGGTTGCAAGTGAGCACACAGGCTTAACGCTACTCTTTACCTCATTTGGATTTAAGCATGGCATCCCGCTCGATGCCGACTTTGTCTTTGATGTACGTTGCTTGCCAAATCCACATTATGACCCCCTATTACGTGACCTCACAGGGCGAGATGCGCCGGTACAGGCTTTTTTACAGGACCATGCCATGGTCAATGAAATGCTTACCGATATCCGTCATTATGTAGAAAAATGGCTACCTTGTTTTGTGATGGATAACCGCAGTTATGTCACGGTAGCCATTGGTTGTACTGGTGGGCAACATCGTTCAGTCTATTTTGTAGAGCAACTAAGTCAATACTTCAGATTGCGGCAAGAGGTATTGACTCGACATCGAGAATTAAAATAAAGCAATATCCCCGCACTTGTAACAGGTTTTTAACTAGCACTTAAGTTTTTAAAGTAGAGAAAATAATGATCGGTATTTTAATCATCGCACACGGCAGTTTAGGCGAGAGCTTGATGCTTTGCGCAAAGCATGTCATAGGTAATACGCCCAAGCAAGTGGCTTTTATAGGCGTGAATACCCAAGATGACCCCAGCGTTATATTGCCTAAGGCACAAGCCTTGGTGGCTGAGCTTAATAGTGGGGAAGGTGTTTTGGTGCTTTCAGACATGTATGGCGCAACCCCCTGTAATATTGTCAGTAAGTTATTAAAACCAGGTGTGATAGAAGGCGTTGCCGGTGTAAATATGCCCATGATCGTGCGTACCATGACCTATCGGCATGAATCGCTATTGGCATTGGTAGAAAAAGCCGTGAGTGGTGGGCGTGAAGGTGTGGTGCATTTCGACCAGGAACATTGCGACAGGTATGAGGCATAACACGTGATTCGGTTGTTAGTATCAATGACTGGGTTAAATATAAATGACTGGGTTAAATTTAAATGATTAGCAAAGAACTAGAAATTGTCAATAAATTGGGGCTACATGCACGTGCATCGACTAAGCTTACGCAAACGGCTAGTAAGTTTTCCAGTGAGATATGGATCACCCGTAATGGTCGCCGCGTGAATGCTAAAAGCATTATGGGCGTGATGATGTTGGCAGCAGCTAAAGGAGCTGTGGTCACCTTGGAGACGAATGGGCCAGATGAAGAGGCTGCAATGGAGGCCCTAACGGCGTTGATTGCCGGTTACTTTGGTGAGGGCGAGTGATTCCTCATGAGCGAAATTTTAAAATGACCAGCTTTAGCATTCACGGCGTAGGCGTTTCTAGCGGGATTGCCATTGGGCAAGCGCACTTGGTTTCTAACGCACTGTTAGAAGTCGTGCATTACCAATTGCCTAAACATTTAATTAACGATGAAATTAAACGTTTTAGTGACGCAATTGCCACTGTTAAAGCTGACTTGGAGCAAATTAACAGCAGTTTGCGTAAAAATGCTCCGGCTGAAATAAGTGCATTTATTAGCACGCATTTGATGATGCTGGAAGATAAATCATTATCTGAAATCCCCAAAGAGATCATCAAAAATGAACAATGCAATGCCGAATGGGCAATCAAGCTGCAAATGGACGACATTGTTGACCAGTTTGAACAAATTGAAGATGAGTATCTGCGTGAGCGCAAGCAAGATGTCATTCAAGTGGTTGAACGTATTATTAAAGTATTATTGGGGCATCAAAACCAATTAACTTCAGCGCAGCAGACCAGTGTTTTGCTTCAAGAGCGTAAGCTTATTTTGGTGGCACGCGATATTTCACCGGCAGATGCCATTCAATTCAAGCAGCATCAATTTGCCGCATTTATTACCGATGTAGGCGGCGCCACCTCACACACGGCTATTCTGGCGCGTAGCCTTAACATCCCTTCTATAGTTGCGCTACAGCGTGCGCGTGATTTAATCAATGATGGTGAGTTGATTATTGTAGATGGCGATATAGGTGTTGTCATTGTTAATCCCTCTAAAGAGATTTTGGCAGAATACAAACTGCGCCAAGAGCAGTGGGAGCTAGAGCAACAAAAACTTCAGCGCATTAAAACCACCAAAGCGATCACGATAGATGGCACGGTTATTGAGTTGTTTGCCAATATTGAAGTGCCTGAAGACGTTGCGGCTGCTAAAGCGGCAGGGGCTACTGGTATAGGCTTATATCGTACCGAATTCTTATTTATGAATCGGCGTGATATGCCTGATGAAGAAGAGCAGTTCATTGCCTATAAAGCTGTGGCACTGGCCATGAAAGGCGCGCCAGTCACTATTCGCACCTTGGATTTAGGTGCAGATAAGCAAATAAACCCCGACAGCGTGGTGAGTTGTGCTAATCCAGCGTTAGGATTACGTGCTATTCGTTTATGTTTAGCTGAACCGCATATTTTTCATACACAGTTGCGCGCCTTATTACGCGCCTCGTATTTTGGCCATGTTAAGATTTTAATCCCGATGCTATGTACGCTGGCAGAGTTACGCCAAACTAAATTGCTATTAGAACGCGCTAAACAAAGTTTACGTAAAGACAACATTCTGTTTGATGAAAACATTGCGCTGGGGGGGATGATAGAAATCCCCGCCGCCGCCATCAATGCTGAAGCCTTTGCCAATGAACTAGACTTTTTGTCTATAGGCACTAACGATTTAATTCAGTATACCTTGGCGATTGATCGTACGGATGACGCGGTTGCCCATTTATATAATCCGTTGCATCCCTCCGTACTGAAGTTGATTTCGATGACGATTAAAGCTGGCGCTAAGCTTGAAAAATCAGTGTCGATATGTGGTGAAATGGCAGGTGATGCCAAGATGACCAAACTTCTCATTGGTATGGGTTTGCGACAATTTTCGATGCACCCTTCGCACATTCTTAGTATTAAGCAGCAGGTTTTACACAGTCAATTAGAACAACTGGATACACAGGCGCGCAAAGTGCTTGGGTTGACGGATATAGAAAAAATTGAACCACTTGTGGCTAAGTTTAATCAACTATAAGCCAGGCTATTTTGAAAGGATACCCATGACTACCGAAGCCAATACTCAAATGATCGTTACCCCTAGCGGCGATGATAAAAATATTGCGACCATCACCCACTTGTGTGGCACGGTGTTTTCATTTATCCCGGCGTTGATTGTTTGGATACTCAAAAAAGACGATAGTGCCTACATTGCAGATCAAGCCAAAGAAGCTCTGAACTTCCAAATCACCGTACTATTAGCGCAATTTATTGCGGGTGTTTTAGTATTTATTTTAATTGGCTTTTTATTCATGCTCATTATTTGGGTGATTAACATTGTTTTCTGCATTATTGCCGCCATCTCTACCAGTAAAGGTGAAAATTATCGCTATCCACTTACTTTACGTTTGATCAACTAATAAAAATAATTTAAGGATTTCCTGCTGTGACTATCAACGCATTACAAAACAACCCACTATTACATTTTTCTGGATTACCTAAATTCAACGAAGTGAGCGCTGAGCATGTGTCCCCTGCTATTGATTATTTGCTCAACGAAGCCAGGGCGACAATTACTGCCCTAGCCACCAGTGAAACCACCGTTACCTGGGGTAGTTTTGCAGAGAAGCTTGAAGACATGGAAGAAAAGTTGTCACGTGCCTGGTCGCAAGTTGGTCACATGAACGCAGTCGTCAATAGCCCTGAGTTGCGTGAGGCGTATAACGATAACTTATCTAAACTTACTGATTTCTACGCAGATTTAGGTCAAGATGAGCGTCTTTATGCCAAGTTTCGCGCTTTGCGTGCCAGCCATGAATTTGATGCCCTCACGCCCGCTCAGAAGAAAATTATAGAAAACGAATTGCGTGACTTCCGCTTGGGCGGTGCTGAATTGCCCGAGGCGCAAAAAGTGCGCTTTAAGGTCATACAGGAAGAACTTTCAAAACTTTCATCCAAGTTTGAAGAAAACGTACTTGATACTACCAATGAATATGCGCTGTATGTAGAAAATGCCGATACTTTACAAGGGATTCCACAAGACGTGTTACAGGTGGCATTGGATGCGGCAAAATCTGATGATAAAAGCGGTTGGAAGTTTACCCTGCACTTTCCTTCTTATTTACCCGTACTGCAATATGCCGAAAATCGCCCTTTGCGTGAAACGCTTTACCGCGCTTACGCCACGCGTGCTTCTGAATTTGGCAAACCCGAGTGGGATAACACGCCGATTATTGCACAAATTTTAAAATTACGACTTGAAGCAGCGCAGTTGCTTGGTTTTAACAATTATGCCGAACTTTCAATCGCTACCAAAATGGCTGAATCTGCTCAGCATGTAGAAGACTTCTTGCAAGATCTAGCGAAGCGCGCCAAACCCTACGCGCTAAAAGATAAAATTGAGCTGGATGAATATGCTGCAAAACTTGGTATTACTGACATGCAGGCGTGGGATGTGGCCTATGTGTCAGAAAAACTACGGGAAGAAAAATATGCGTTTTCCGACCTGGAAATAAAGCAATATTTCCCTGAAAGCAAAGTGTTAGCAGGCTTATTCAAAGTGGTGGAAACCATATTTGGTGTACACGTGAGCCAAACCCAAGCGCCAGTTTGGCATGAAACTGCAAGTTTTTATGCGATTAAAGACCATGCAGGTCATCTGATTGGCCAATTTTATCTGGATTTGTACGCACGCAACAATAAACGTGGCGGCGCCTGGATGGATGAAGCTATTACCCGTCGCAAAGTGGCGGGTGAACTCACCACACCTGTGGCGTATTTAACCTGTAATTTTTCTGCCCCAGTGGGCGACAAGCCAGCGCTGTTTACGCACGATGAAGTGCTCACCATGTTCCATGAGTTTGGTCATGGCTTACACCACATGCTGACTGAAGTCGATTACTACAGCGTATCTGGCATCAAAGGCGTGGAATGGGATGCGGTTGAGCTACCTAGCCAATTTATGGAAAATTTTTGCTGGGAGTGGGAAGTATTGCGCAATATGACGGCCCACGTTGAAACTGGCGCGCAATTACCGCGCACACTGTTTGATAAAATGGTCGCTGCCAAAAACTTTCAGGCCGGCATGCAAACCATGCGTCAAATTGAATTTTCATTGTTCGATATTCGCCTGCATAGTGAGTTTGATCCACACGGCACAACCACTGCATTAGACTTGATTGAATCAGTACGCGATGAAGTGGCTGTTGTGCGTCCACCCAAGTGGAATCGCTTTCCAAATAACTTTACCCATGTATTTGCGGGTGGCTATGCCGCTGGGTATTACAGCTACAAATGGGCGGAAGTGTTATCAGCCGATGCGTACAGCATGTTTGAAGAAGATGGCGTGCTATCAAGAGAAGCTGGCCAGCGCTATTGGCAAGAGATTTTAGCGCAAGGCGGCTCACGCACAGCGATGGAGTCATTTACTGCATTCCGTGGGCGTGAACCGAATATTGATGCATTATTACGCCATAACGGCATGGTTTAAGGTAAAGCCGTGAAATTCGCCACTTGGAATGTAAATTCTCTAAATGTACGCTTACCTCATGTACTGGATTGGCTTCGTGACAATCAGCCAGACGTGCTGTGTTTGCAAGAAACAAAACAAGAAGACAGTAAGTTTCCCTATCAGGCACTTGAGCAAGCTGGTTATCAGGCGGCACATATCGGGCAAAAAACCTATAACGGCGTGGCAATTTTAAGCCGCCATGTGATGACGGATATTCAGTGCAACATCCCAAACTTTGATGACGATCAACAGCGCATCATTGCAGCGAATATCGGTGATATTCGCGTTATTTGTGCTTATATTCCCAATGGGCAAGCGATTGATTCTGACAAATACCAGTACAAAATGCGCTGGCTGAGTGCCCTGGCAGATTGGCTTAAAACTGAACTGGCGACGCATCCAAAATTGATGTTGCTAGGCGATTACAATATTGCGCCAGAAGACCGTGATTGCCACGATCCTGCCGCATGGCTGGGGCAGGTTTTAGTATCACCCCCTGAGCGCGATGCTTTTAAACAGCTAATTACGCTAGGGCTACATGATAGTTTTAGATTATTTGAGCAGCCTGAAAAAAGCTTTAGCTGGTGGGACTACCGCATGATGGGGTTTAGGCGCAATTTTGGTATGCGTATTGATCACATTTTAGTCAGCGACGCACTCAAAACTGCATGTCAGTCCGCCTATATCGATAAAGCGCCACGTAAGTTGGAGCGGCCATCAGATCATACGCCAGTGGTGCTGGAGCTTAATGCGGGTTAAACAGCTTATTTACTTGATCTGATGGTTGATCATTCTGTGTGCTTTGACGGCTATTCTTTGGATCAATATTTTTGTTTTTTGCGGGCTCAGGTTTCTCGCCCCTTCTTATTTCAGTTTGATTAACAATTTTAGTTGTTTCAGGGACTCTGATTTTGGTTACCGGCTCTGGTGCTCTAGGGCTTAAGCTTTTTTCTGGCACGGATATATCAGGTTGCAGCATACGTTGTGCATGGCTAAGTGGGTCATCTTCCAGCATCGATGGTAAAGGCACTTCAAGTTCAGGTGGTGGGTTTTCATGATAAAAATATTCATAAATACCTTCCTCATCCGCATCGTCATTGCGTATGCCAGTGGTCGGGTCAATTTTTAATGACAACACACCGTCAGGCACAGGGAAATCACTCACTGGCACCCCTTTTAATGCAGTTGCCATGTATTTAATCCAAATGGGTAACGCGGCCGAACCACCTGTTTCACTTCTACCAAGGCGTCGAGGTTTATCAAATCCTACCCAGGTAATGGCGACCTGCTTTGGGCTGTACCCTGCAAACCAAGCGTCAAAATAATCATTGGTTGTCCCTGTTTTACCTGCAATATCGCTACGCCCAAGCTGGAGTGCTTTGGTTGCCGTTCCAAATTTGACTACATCCTGCATCATTGAATTCATGATAAAAGCGTTACGTGCATCAATCACGCGTGGTGCGCCCTCTTGCGCACGAACGAACTTAGTGGTTGAAATCACCTTGCCATTTTGGTCTACAATTTTGGCAATTAAATTAGGTTTGATCCGGTAGCCACCATTCGCAAAAACAGCGTAAGCACTGGCCATTTGCCATGGCGTGGTAGAGCCGGCACCCAGCGCCATTGTAAGGTAAGCCGGGTGGTCTTTCGCGGCAAAACCAAAGCGGGTGATATAGTCTTGTGCGTACTTGGGGTCTATCGCCTGCAATACACGAATAGACACCATATTTTTAGATTTAATCAATGCTTGTCTTAGGCGGATAGGCCCGTCAAAACTATTGTCGTAGTTTTGAGGTGACCAAGCCTTATTGCCAGTTTCGCCAGCCGAAAAATTCAAAGGCGCATCTTCTACAATAGTAGCGGGTGTAAATCCTTTTTCTAGCGCGGCAGAGTAAACGAAAGGCTTAAAACTTGAACCTGGCTGGCGTCGTGCCTGAGTCACATGGTTGAATTTATTGCTATTAAAATCAAACCCGCCAACTAAAGCACGAATTGCACCTGTTTCAGGGTCCATTGCCACCAGTGCAGATTCCACCTGTGGCAATTGAGTAATACGCCAGCCATTGTCATTTTTGGCTGAGGCGCTTTTTAACACACGGACAATTGCACCTGGCTTTAATTTACGTTTTGCAGGGTCTTTTTCATTAAGTGCCTTTTCTACTAATGCCAAACCTTTGCCAGAGACCTCAATGTCGTCCCCGCTTTTGGTATGCACTTGAATAGATTTCTGTGACACGTTGGTAATCACTGCAGGAATTAACCCATTAGAAACATCAATATCATCTAAGGCAACATCCATGGCTTTGGTTTTGTCCTCGGCGCCAAGCGCTTCGATATTCAGTATTTTTTCAGGTCCGCGATAACCATGGCGTATGTCATAGTCCAAAACACCTTCTCTTATCGCCACGTTTGCTGCTTCCTGGTTCGCTTTGAGGATAGTGGTGTAAACATTCAAGCCACTGCTATAAATATCCTCTTGATATTGCGCATATAAACTTTCCCGCACAATTTCAGCCACGTAATCCGCAGCTAAATCCCGTGATTGTTTAGAGGTTTTAAAGCGCAAAGGCTGTTTTAGCGCATCTTGATAGACCGACTCTTTAATAAAACCATAGCGGTACATGTCGTGTAACACTTCTCGCTGGCGACCAAGTGCCCGCTTAGGGTTAGTAAATGGATTGTAACTAGACGGCGCCTTGGGCAAGCCCGCTAATAAAGCGGATTCTGCTAAATTTAACTTATCTAATGGCTTGCCGTAATACACTTGTGAAGCAGCGGCAAAGCCATAAGAGCGTTGCCCTAGATAAATTTGGTTAATGTAAAGTTCAAGTATTTTATCTTTACTTAAACTGTTTTCAATTTTAATGGCGAGTAGCGCCTCATTGATCTTGGTAGTGAGCGTGCGTTTGCCATTAGGTGGGGTGAAAAAATTTTTAGCCACTTGCATGGTAATGGTACTGGCACCCTCATGACTTACGCCAGTTACATTGTTTTTAATTGCACGCAATATACCTTTAACATCAACGCCGCTATGTTGATAAAAGCGACGGTCTTCGATGGCGAGCACAGCGTTCGTCATGTTTTTTGGTACATCTTCAATTTTAATGTAGGCGCGGCGTTCTTCGCCAAACTCGCCGATTAAATAGCCATCTTCAGAGTAAACGCGCAATGGCAGTTTAGGGTGATAGTCGGTTAGCGCTTCAAGTGAGGGAAGTGCAGGGTAAATAAGCGCTGCAGCGATGCCCACCAATGCAAATACTGATAAGCTACCCACTACTAAAGTTAAAAAAAGATACTGCAACCATTTATTGAGTGTCATGGATAATATATTTTCTGTTTAATTGATGCATAGTGTGCCATTATAAATTGCTCTGGCAAACCCTGCGAATAAACTATGTAATAAAGACCTAAAATAGTGGGGTTAATAAAAATTGCTTTACAGGGGTTAAACTTGTTGCTAGGATTTAATGTAGTTTATTAGAAACGTGCGTAACTAACGAAATTAGAAAAGGAATTTCAATTTGAAATTCAGCCTTTTTACAGAATCAACACCGCCACTTATCGGTATAGACATTAGTTCTACCTCTGTCAAGATGGTCGAGCTCGGCAACGATGGACGTGGCGGCTATAAGCTAGAGGGCTACTCAATTTCACCTTTGGCTAAAGACGCCATGACTGATGGCAATGTAGGTGACCTTGAAAAAGTGGCTGATGCTATTAAGCTCGCTTGGAAATTGCTTGGCTCGCGTGAGAAGCGGGTAGCGTTGGCATTGCCGTCTTCAGCGGTCATCAGCAAAAAAGTCATCATGTCGGCTGATCTGCGTGAAGAAGACATGGAAGTTCAAGTCGAGGCTGAGGCAAATCAATATATTCCGTTCTCGCTTGATGAAGTCAATATCGATTTTCAGGTATTAGGCCCCGCACCTAATAGTCCCGGCGAAGTCGAAGTGCTGATTGCAGCGGCACGCAAAGAAAAAATTGAAGATCGCGTGGCCGCCGCCGAGGGCGCAGGACTCAAGGTGGCTGTAATGGATGTTGAATCTTACGCTACCGAAGCCGCCTACACATTGGTCTCAGGACAGCTACCTAACGCAGGTCGTGAGCAAACTGTCATGATCATTGATATCGGTGCCACTATGATGCACATCAATGTATTGCATGATAACAAACCGGTTTACGCACGTGAGCAAAGTTTTGGTGGCAGTCAGTTAACGCAAGAAATTCAACGTCGCTTTGGCTTATCATTAGAAGAAGCTGAGATCGCTAAGCGTAAAGGTGGCTTGCCAGAAAGTTACGACAGTGAAGTGTTGCAACCGTTCGTGCAGTTGCTCGCGATGGAAGTGGCGCGGGCACTCCAGTTTTTTACCAGTTCAACACAATACAATCACGTTGATCATATTGTGCTAGCGGGTGGTTGCGCGACAATTCCTGAAATTGACATTACAGTTCAAGATCGCACTCAAGTAAATACGCTGGTGGCAAATCCATTCCACAGTATGGCGGTCGGCGCAAGGGTCAGGCAACAGCAAGCAACAATAGACGCACCGGCATTGTTAATTGCTTGTGGACTGGCCATGAGAGGTTTAACGATATGATACGTGTCAATCTACTCCCTCATCGTCAAATTAGAAGAGAAGCCCGGCAACGAGAATTTGGGCTTATGGCGTTATTTGCAGCCATTGCTGCTGGCGCAATTGTTTTTATGGGTTACACCGTGATCAATGGTCAAGTTGAAACGCAATTGGAGCGTAATCAACGTTTAGATACCGCGATTGTTAAGCTCGATAAAGAAATTGCCGACATCAAAGATTTAAAAGATCAAATCAGTGCCATGCTTGAGCGCAAGCAGGTGGTTGAAAATTTACAAACCAACCGTAGCCAAACGGTCATTGTGTTTGATGAATTGAGTCGCCACTTGCCAGAAGGCATGTATTTAAAAAGTGTTAAACAGCAAGGTCATACCATTACCGTTGAAGGCGTTGCTGATACCAATGCAAGGGTTGCTACATTAGTGCGTAACTTTAACGCATCAAGTTGTCTGGAGTACCCCATTTTAATTGAGATTAAAGCAGTGACAGTGAACAGCATAAAACAAAACATGTTTACTTTAAAAGTGAATCTTAAAGCACCCAAGCTGGACACTGAAGAGGCTAAGCCCAAAAATGGACGTCAATCATGAAATTAGATGATTTCAATAATATAGACATCAATAATGCCGGTAGCCTACCTGTGCCGGTTAAAGCAGTGTTGTTGACAGGCGTTTTTTTGATGTTGGTAGCACTTGGGTATTATTTGTTATGGAGCCCGGAACTAGAAGCGCTGGATACTGAAAAAAATAAAGAGCAGGAGTTGAGAAAAGTTTTTTTAGATAAAAAAAGCCAAGCCATTAATTTAGAAGCTTATAAAGCGCAAATGGTGGAAATTGAAAAAACATTTGGTGCATTGTTAAAACAGTTGCCAGATCGATCTCAAATTGACGGCTTGCTAACCGACATCAACCAAGCTGGGTTAAGCCGAGGCTTGGACTTTGAGCTATTTAAACCCGGGCAAGAATCACAGGCAGATTTTTATGCTGAAATGCCGATTACCATCAAATTGCTGGGTACTTACCATGACTTAGGTGCCTTTGCGACAGACATCTCCAAATTATCGCGTATCGTAACTTTGGGTGATATTTCTGTTACCAATCAAAATAAAGAGGTTAAACCATCATCTGCTGATGCAGTACTGGTGATGGAGGCGGTTGCTAAAACTTATCGCTATTTAGATGCAGATGAAGTTGCCGCAAAACGCAAAGCGGCTAAAGAACAAGCTGCGAAGAAAGGTAAATAATTGCCGTGAGTGATTGCCTAAAATATAAATTAACATCGCATCTTCGCTTAAAGCTTGTTTTAAGCTGCCTGTTAACTGCCGCCTTAGTTGCCTGTAGTGGTGATGAGGGCGATGATCTTGATCAATATATGCGCGATGCTGCTAAAGATGTCACGCCTAAAATCAAACCACTACCTGAAGTGAAGCCTTATTTGGCGCTGCAATATAATGCAGATGGTGCGTTGATCGACCCATTTCGGGCGCGCAAGGCTATTAGCAAAACTGGTGTGCTGCAACCCAATTTAAATAGAGCCAAAGAGCCTATGGAAGCTTACCCATTAGAAAGCCTTAAATACGTTGGCCTGTTATCAAAAAGCAAACTGACTTATGCACTACTTAAAACGCCTGATAACGCTGTACAACAAGTAAAGCTTGGTAACTATGTGGGTCAGAATTTTGGTAGAGTCACGGAAGTAACAGACAGCGAAGTGGTGCTTAAAGAAATAGTGCAGGATGATCTTTCTGGTGATTGGATAGAGCGCATTTCAACTTTAGCACTACAAGAAGAGTAATTTAATAATTTGCTTACTAGAATTCATTGAGCCTACCACACGTTCCCTGAGCTGGTCGTTGGGAACGCTAGCGACAAGTTGTAGTTTTAAAAAAAGCATTCGTGCAAAGGCATCAACCAGAAAGCAGTACAAGTAATTTAAAAAATTAGTAATCCATGGAGTTAAGAATCCATGAAATTAAGAATCCATGAAATTTAAGAATCAAGGTGAAATAATGAAAACAACTATGTGGATGGCTAAAATTTTACAAGCAGTCCTGTTGCTAGGGCTAACAATGTTTTCAGGATTGCTATTAGCTGAAGATCAGTCAACGTTGGTTAATAAAATTGAAAGCATCGACTATTCCACTTTGCCTGGTGGCAGGGTCAGTATTCGCGTAAAAACAACACAACCACTTAAAAATCCACCCGCTGGATTTACGCTTAATAGCCCATCACGGATTGCCTTAGACTTTCCGCAAGTTGGCAATGGTCTGGCAAAAAACAATCTTGTAGCAGATCAGGGAGCCCTTAAAAGTATTACTTTAGCGCAAGGCAAAGAACGCACACGATTAGTACTTAATTTGTCTAAAAATGTAGGTTATAGCACGGCTGTCAATGGTGATGAAGTCACCATCCTGCTACAAGGCAATGAAGTCAGCGCAAATAGTGTAGTTGAAACCAAGTTCTCAGAACCGAGTTTAAGCGCTAAGTCAGTCACCCTTAATAACGTTGATTTTGCACGCGGTAAAAATGGGGAAGGACGCATTATTGTTGATTTATCTGACGCATCAGCGGGGATTAACATTAAGCAAAAAGGTAAAACTATCATCGTTGATTTTATCAACACAGATGTGCCAGCAAACTTGCAACGCCGATTAAACGTCACTAATTTCAATACACCTGTGATTTATGTTGATACCATGAAACAAGGTAAACATGGCCGCATGATTATTGAGCCCAAAGGCAACTGGGAGCAATCAGCGTATCAAGCTGATAAAAAATTCATTATTGACGTGCGTCAAGTGGTTGAAGACCCTAACAAGTTAGTGCGTGGCTCCAAGCCAGGCTATGCTGGCGAGAAGTTGTCATTAAACTTTCAAAATATCGAGGTGCGTTCAGTATTGCAGGTGATTGCAGATTTCACTGGGCTTAACATTATTACCAGTGATACGGTGACAGGTAATTTAACCTTGCGCTTAAAAGATGTGCCTTGGGATCAAGCGCTTGAAATTATTATGCAGAGCAAAGGCTTGGATAAACGTAAAAATGGCAACGTCATTTTGGTAGCACCTGCTGATGAATTAGCCGCAAAAGAAAAACAAGCGTTTGAGAGTCAGCAGCAAATTGATGATGTTGAAACAATGAGAACAGAAGTGTTTACGTTAAATTACATGAAGGCTGAATCTCTCAAAGATATTTTAAGCGATCCTAAACAAAAGCTACTCTCAAAACGTGGAAGTGCGGTGCTTGACCCACGTACTAATACAGTTTTTGTGCAAGATATCCCTAAATATCTAGAACAAGTACAAGCGATTATCAACAAAACAGATATTCCAGTGAAGCAAGTGATGATTGAGTCACGGTTAGTGGTTGCTGATGAAAAATTCGGTAAAGAGCTGGGTGCGCGTTTTGGGATCACTCAAACTGGAACGCCTGGTAGTAATGTGGCCACGGTCAGCGGCTCTCTGGGTAACAGACCCACAGCGACTACTGCGACAACTTTGACGCAAGGTACTCACAACGGCTCGGTACAAACGGCGCTTACAAATGGTGCGGTATTAACAAGCTCCGACGGTTTGCCTGATTTGATGTCAAACCTTCCAGTAGCCAATGCAGCGGGTTCATTCGCATTTTCATTGTTTAGATTATCCGCAGGTTTGTTGCTGAATCTAGAATTATCTGCGATGGAAAGTGACAATCGAGGTAAAGTGGTTTCCAGTCCACGCGTAACCACTGCCAATCAGCAAAAAGCCAAGATATCTCAAGGTGAAGAAATTGCATACCTTCAAGCATCAAGTAGCGGTGCAGCAAACGTTGCTTTTAAAGAGGCGGCATTAAGCCTTGAAGTTACGCCGCAAATCACCCCGGATGACAATATCATCATGGATTTGGATATTAAAAAAGATACCATTACCGGCCGATTTATTTCTGGTGGCGCGCCTTCAATTGCAACCAAGCGTGTTTCTACTAAAATATTAGTTGGTAATGGAGAAACCGCAGTGTTAGGTGGCATTTACGAATTAGAAGAGCGTAACGAAGTTAAGAAGGTTCCTTTCTTTGGGGACTTGCCAGTACTAGGGAATTTATTTAAAAACCGGACAACCAAGTCAGACAAAACAGAGCTGCTGATATTTATCACCCCAAAAATCGTGGATGATGGTTTAGCTTTGAAATAAGGCAAATTAGCAAAATCTGACAGTTGGTTGAGATTGTCATAAAATGCCCATCACAACTATGATGGGCATTTTGTTTTGCAGGGTGCCGCTTTTAAAAACAAGGGTATTTTTAATTGGATAACATTTATTTTATAGGTCTGATGGGGGCTGGAAAAACGACTATCGGTCGTTTGCTGGCCAAGCAATTGGGGCGTGACTTTTATGATTCTGACGTTGAAATCGAGCGGAAAACGGGCGTAAAAATCCCTTTAATTTTTGAGTTAGAGGGTGAAGATGGTTTTCGTAAGCGCGAAACCGCAACCATTGAAGAATTGACCCAGTTAAAAAACATTGTTATGGCAACAGGCGGCGGTGCGGTATTGTTGCCAGAGAATAGAGTGCTGCTTAAGAAAAATAGCAAAATTATCTATTTGCGCGGCAAGGTAAATGATTTATATCAGCGTACACGTCATGATAAAACGCGCCCATTATTACAAGGCGGCAATTTGCGGCAAAAAATTGAGCGTTTATATATCCAGCGCGACCCAATTTACACTAGCTTGGCTGATTACATTGTAGATACTGGCGCACAATCAGCCGTAGAAATCACCCATACCATTGAACAGTTATTAACCAATTAAATGAACACTCGACTCAAAATGCAAACACTCAAAGTAGAATTAGCCAATAGAAGCTACCCGATTCATATCGGACGCAATTTAATTGCAGATGCCAGCCTCATACTACCCCACCTAAAACGTAAACACGTCGCCATTGTGACCAACACCACGGTGGCGCCATTATATTTAGATCAATTAACGCAAACGTTACAAACTGCGGGTGTTTCTGTCATCCCTATTATTTTGCCAGATGGCGAGGCCTATAAAAATACAGAAACGCTCAACAAAATTTATGATGCCTTGTTACAAAATCGCTGCGAGCGCAGCACAACGTTGATAGCACTTGGCGGCGGCGTGATTGGCGACTTAACAGGCTATGCGGCGGCCACTTATTTGCGAGGCGTGCCATTTATTCAAATCCCCACCACGCTACTTTCTCAGGTGGATTCATCCGTAGGCGGCAAAACCGGCATCAACCACCCGCTGGGTAAAAATATGATCGGCGCCTTTTACCAGCCACAACTGGTGCTGGCTGATATTGATACCTTGCAAACATTACCGGCAAGAGAATTTTCTGCAGGTATGGCAGAGGTCATTAAATATGGCTTAATTCGCGATGCAGAATTTTTTGATTGGCTAGAACTGAATATCGCCAAACTCATGGTGTTGGATGAAGCCGCATTGAGCTACGCAATATACCGCTCATGCCAAAACAAAGCTGAAGTGGTGGCGATAGATGAACATGAAAATGGCGAACGCGCATTGTTAAACTTGGGTCACAGCCTTGGTCACGCCATTGAAAACGCAATGGGCTATGGCGTATGGCTGCATGGCGAGGCCGTAGCGGCGGGTACCATGATGGCGGCAGATTTATCGCAACGCATGGGCTGGCTAACAGGCGATGAAGTAAAACGCATATTTGCGTTACTCACTGCGGCTAACTTGCCATTACAAGCCCCAAAATTAGGCGTAGATAAATATCTGGATTTAATGCAGTTAGATAAAAAAGTAGCGGATGGAAAAATCAGGCTAGTATTGCAACAAGGCATTGGTAAAGCCGTGATTACCAGCGACTATGATGCTGAAAAATTAAAACAGACCTTGGCGTTATGACAACCTAATCTAACCTGACAACACCAAACAAGTTCCTTCCCCCTAGCAGGGGGAAGGTTAGGATGGGGGTAGAGTGGTTGATAAGTAAGGTTTCCACCCCCACCCTAACCCTCCCCCTAAAAAGGTGAGGGTATATAGTTGGTAAATTAAAGAGCCCTTATGAACCCACTCGCCCCCTACGCCGCCAACCCTGCGCTATCCATAGGCCGCCCATTTAACGAGCCGCCATCCTCTACTCGCAACGCCTTTCAACGCGATCGGGATCGCATCATCCACTCCACCGCCTTTCGCCGTCTGGAATACAAAACGCAAGTATTTGTGAACCACGAAGGTGATTTATTCCGCACTCGCTTAACACATAGTTTAGAAGTCGCTCAAATGGCGCGTGGTATTGCGCGCACACTCAACCTGCATGAAGACCTCACCGAAGCCATCGCACTGGCGCATGATTTAGGGCACACCCCCTTTGGCCATGCCGGGCAAGACGCACTTAATGAATGTATGCGCGACTTCGGCGGCTTTGAACATAACCTGCAATCGTTACGTGTGGTAGAACAACTAGAGCAGCGCTATGCTGATTTTGACGGGCTAAATTTAACCTTTGAAGTGCGTGAAGGCATTCTCAAACATTGCGCTATAAAAAACGCCAGGCAATTGGGTGAAGTCGGTCAGCGCTTTATCGATAAAACCAGCCCCAGTTTAGAAGCGCAACTCACCAACTATGCCGATGAAATCGCCTATAACAACCATGATATAGACGATGGGTTACGCTCAGGCTTAATCACCATCGAGCAATTGTCAAAAGTAGAGCTGTTTGCGAAAAATCTGGCGGAGGTGAAAGCTAAATATCCAAAACTAGAGCAAAAACGCCTGATACATGAAACCGTACGCCGCATGATCAATACGCTGGTGGTAGATTTATGCACGCAAAGCGCACACAACATTGCACAACACCAGCCGCAAAGTATCGCCGATATTCGCCAGCTACCGCCATTGGTCAATTTTAGTGATGAAATTGCCGCACAAAATCAAAAACTCAAACAATTTTTACGCAAAAATCTATATCATCATTTTCAGGTCAACCGCATGAGCGCAAAAGCCGCACGCATCGTGCGCGAACTATTTGCCGTGTTTTTTGAAAACACAGGTTTATTGCCCAACGAATTTCAAACCTACGCTGAAATCGACAAACCGCGCGCGGTGGCCGATTACATTGCAGGCATGACCGATCGCTACGCCATCCGCGAACATCGCAAACTGTTTACGGTAGAAGAATATTTGTAAAATTGGTTTGCACCACGGGAACTCCGATCAGGAAAAGCTGATAAGTACTACTAAGCCCGCTTTGCAGGCAAGTATTACTAATTTTCTAAGCGATAAATCGCTTGAAAAGTCGTATGTAGGAGCGCAATTTATTGCGCGAAAGCTATGGTAGTTCGTAACAATCGATCGCCGATTTTCCAAGACTTTGAAAAAGCACGTGCCCTCATCAATATACTCAAACAATCAAGCCAATTGCACCATACAGCTACACTAGCTTTTGTAATAATGCCAGATCACGTCCATTGGTTAATGCAGTTAGTAAGCAGCCAATCATTGCAAAATGTAGTTAAGGTGGTGAAATCAAAGGCAACAATACAAATTGGTCAGCCAATCTGGCAAGCAGGCTATTACGACCACGCCATCCGTAAAGAAGACGATATTCAAAACATAGCGAGATATATCGTAGCTAACGCTGTACGTGCAGGCTTAGTTACAAGGGTGGGCGATTATTCACATTGGGATGCGATCTGGCTTTAAGCTAAATGTAAGTGCAAATTTAAATGTAGGAGCGATCTTTAGATCGCGAAAGCAATGTGCACACAATAACCACCGTTTTCGCGATCTAAAGATCGCTCCTACATACGACTTTTCAAGCGATTTATCGCTTAGAAAATCGGAGTGCCCGTGGTACATACGACTTTGCAAGTGCTTTCACGTATGAATAATGGGCTAAAGCCCATATATTCTACGGGGATGCCAAGCACTGGTATAGCGCTTAGAAAATCAGTAATACTTGCCTGCAAAGCGGGCTTAGTAGTACTTATCAGTTTTCCCTGATCGGAGTGCCCGTGGTACATAACAGCCTAAAACCCACGAATGTTGCAAATTTACAACAAATGTAAATAATTGTGACAAAAATGCTAACTTTTGGTTGTGTCAGCCAAATCACTTGGGTATATTAGCTGCACCTTCTTGATGAAAGTGCTTGTAAGCTAGCCTTGCAAAGCAGTGAAATTCGAGAGAGTTTGCAAACTTTACTCTTGCGTTGATCGCTAAAGCCGGCTTGCTGGCACTAGCAAAAAAACAAAAGAGGTAAAACTTTAAGCAACACAAACGCAATATCTTTTTTATGGAGATTTATATGAAAACAACAATTAAATTAGCAGTGGCTTCAGCTTTGTTAGCTGCAGCTTCAAGTGCTTCAGCAGCTGGTGGTATCGTAGCTGGTGATTGGACATTGGACATTGGTGGTAACGTTAATGCTTACTACACATCTACACGCATGTCTGGTGACTTTAAACCAGCTGCAGGCTTAGATAATACAACAAACAACATAACAACAGGTTTGCTTCCAAACTTTTTAAACGTTTCAGGTAAAACACGTCAAAACGACTTGGACGTTGCTTTCACAATTGGCTTGCAACCAGGTGGTGCTCAATCTAATGCATTAAGCGGCGGTTCTGCTTCCGAACACCGTCAAGCTTTCTTGACATTTGGCGACAAATCATGGGGTTCTATCAAGTTAGGTAAAGACTTAGGTATTTACGCTTCTGACGCTATCTTGTCAGACATGACATTGTTAGGCGTAGGTCACGGTGCTGCTGGTGTTGGTACAACGACATTAGGTCGCATTGGTGCTGGTTACATGTATGCTGACTGGAAATCACAAGTGGCTTACTCATCACCAAATTGGAATGGCTTCAGCTTCACAGCTGGTGTTACACAATCATGGAATGCAACAAACGACGCAGGCTCTATTTCTCCAGTTCCAGGCACATCAGCAACATCAACAGCTCGTGGTGGTTCAGCTCCTGCATTCGAAGGTAAAGCTTCATATGAGTGGGCTGGCGATGTAGCTGGTAAAGTTTGGGTTTCAGGTATTTCACAAAATGTTGATTTTGCTGCAGCAATTGGTGATGAAACTGCTAAAGCATTTGACATTGGTGCTAACGTAAATGTTGCTGGTTTTGGCTTAACAGCTTACTACAGCAAAGGTGACGGTACAGGTCAAACAGCATTGCTAAACAACGGTTTTGATGCATTAGGCAAGTCACGTGATTCAGATGACTGGTACGTTCAAGGTACATACACACTTCCAGGTGTAGGTACTAAATTAGGTCTTAGCTACGGTGAATCAAACTTAGACGGTAACTCAACTGATACTTTCAATGACAATGAAGTTCAAATGTGGACAGCTGGTGTTTACCACCCGTTGACAAAACACTTGAATTTAGTTGCTGAATACTCAGACAAAGATGTTGAAACATCAGCAGCTCTTGTTGCTAACCGATTTGATGGTTCACAAAAAACTATCTCAGCAGGCGCGATCTTATTCTTCTAGGATAAGGCAGGGCTTACCCTGTTAGCTTAAAGTGATAAATTAAAACGGCATCTTCGGATGCCGTTTTTTTATGGGTTTTTGTACCATGGGCACTCCGATCAGGGGAAACTGATAAGTACTACTAAGCTCGCTTTGCAATAAATGGGGTCAGACACGATTATAATTAATATTTAAACCTATATTCCCAGTTCGCTATGCGAGCCAATTTTTACTAATTCTGAATGTTAGGATGTGGTTGCAATAATTTAGAATTAGTAGCATAATTAATACTACTTTTGTAGTAAGTCGATTGGAGAAAGTTATGGGAATGCCCGTTCGTATTGAAGATGATTTATATACATCCGCACGAGATCAAGCGAAAGCAGAGCACCGCACAATTGCAGGTCAGATTGAGTTTTGG
>JAURWJ010000032.1 GCA_030655015.1 Methylotenera sp.
GGCGGCATTGATGGCTTGCTACATATTACTGATTTAGCATGGCGTCGTGTTAAGCACCCATCAGAAGTGCTTACAGTAGGTGAAGAAGTTGAAGCAAAAATCTTGAAATTCGATCAAGAGAAAAACCGCGTTTCATTAGGAATCAAACAATTAGGCGATGACCCATGGGTTGCATTAACTCGCCGTTACCCAGTAAGTACACGCTTATTTGGTAAAGTGTCTAACTTGACTGACTACGGTGCGTTTGTTGAAATCGAGCCAGGTATCGAAGGTTTAGTGCATGTTTCAGAAATGGACTGGACAAACAAAAACATCCATCCAGGCAAAATCGCTCAATTAGGTGATGAAGTAGAAGTCATGATTCTTGAAATCGACGAAGCTCGTCGTCGTTTATCATTAGGTATGAAACAGTGCCAAGCTAACCCTTGGGATGACTTCTCTGCAACTCACGCTAAAGGCGATAAAGTTTCAGGTCAAATCAAATCAATTACTGACTTCGGCGTATTTATTGGCTTGCCAGGCGGCATTGACGGTTTAGTTCACTTATCAGATTTGTCATGGTCACAAACTGGTGAAGAAGCCATCCGCAACTTCAAAAAAGGTGACGAGCTGCAAGCAGTTATCTTAGCTATTGATGTTGAAAAAGAGCGTATTTCACTAGGCGTAAAACAATTGACTGCGGATCCATCAGGCGCATCTTCTGAAGAAAAATCAGAAGCTAAACCTAAAGCTAAATCTGCTAAAACAAAAGAAACTGCACAAGTTCCAGATGACGGCGCAGCTGCCGGTACGACCAATCTTGGCGCTTTGTTAAAAGCTAAATTAGACAGTAAAAAATAATAGCTAATAATTAGTACCCAAGAAAAGGCAAATTAGCATGACAAAATCTGAGCTAATCACACTACTTGCGGAGCGTTTTCCGCAATTAGTGATAAAAGATGCAGAGCTTTCAGTCAAGGCAATTCTAGACGCGATGTCTGATAACCTTGCTACTGGTGAACGCATTGAGATACGTGGCTTTGGAAGCTTTAGCTTGAACTACCGCCCGCCACGCTTAGGTCGCAACCCTAAAACTGGCAGTAAAGTACAGGTACCAGAAAAACATGTACCTCACTTTAAGGCAGGGAAGGAACTGCGCGAACGCGTTGATTTAAGCTAATAATTGCTTTTAAGTTCTAGTTAAAACGGCAGCCCACAAGCTGCCGTTTTTTTATGCCTTAAGACAACCATGTCCACGAAATACACTAAAAATACGAAAATAAAACCCATAAATGACCATATTACATGACCAATTAGATTATTTAGGTGAAATCATAAATCATTGATGAGTGAATTTGTTCGTGCTTTTTGTGTATTTCGTGGACAAATATTTTTAGCTAGATTATCCCAAACACAAATAAGGTAAAATGTCGCTATATAACGTTATAAAAAGTGACACAACATGGAATTCGAGTTTTGGTGGCTACTGGCATTACCTCTATTTTTCAGCTTGGGCTGGTTGGCTGCTCGTGTTGACCTTAAACAGCTACTTGCTGAATCAACAGCACTGCCTGCTGCTTACTTCAAAGGCCTGAATTTCTTAATTACCAATCAACACGATAAAGCCATTGAGGCTTTTACAGAAGCTGTTCAAGCCAATACAGACTCACTCGAACTGCATTTTGCAGTAGGTAGCTTATTCAGAAAACGTGGCGAAGTGGATCGCGCGATTCACTTACACTTAAATTTACTTTCAAAAAAAGAACTTGAGCCTCAGCAAAAACTGGCGGTCACCGCCGAGCTTGCGCAAGATTACTTAAAAGCAGGTCTGCTAGACCGCGCCGAAGAGCTGTTTGAATCGCTCAACGATGAACGATATCGTCAACCTGCGTTACGCGCCCTACTTGAAATTTATGTGCGCGAGCGCGAATGGGAACGTGCGATTAAAGCAGCAACTGAGTTAGAGCGCCTTTCCGGCGTGCCTTTTCGCGTAGAAATTTCACACTATTATTGTGAAATGGCGGTTAAATCCAAGCTTGAAAATGACACGCACACCGCTAGGTTTGAATTAGACCTTGCGCTCAATGCCAATAAAAACTGCGTACGCGCCAATGTCTTGCTGGGAGATTTAGAGGCTGAGGCTGGTGATCATAAAGCAGCTATTTCCACTTGGAAGCGCATAGAATTTCAAAAACCTGAGTATCTAGGTTTAATCGCGCCAAAATTACTTGCGAGCTATCGCGCCCTAAATCAAACAGCTGAGGGCTTAAGTTTGCTAAAAACATACTTGAAAACCTACCAGCTTAGCGCATTAGTCAACGTGTTATATGAGGCAACCTTAGCTGAAGAAGGTGCCGCAAGTGCCGCAACGCTGGCGCGTAATGAGCTTATTAAAATGCCAAGTTTAAATACCTTAGACCAGCTATTACAAGCCCGTGCAATTGTAGAAGCCAGCCAACCACAAAATGCAAACATCCAGGATACACAACTGATGCAGCAAGCAGTCCGCCATGCTATAGGTAACAAAACAGCCTATTATTGTGAACAATGCGGCTTTAAAGCTAAATATCATCACTGGCAATGCCCCGCTTGCAATGCATGGGAAGCCCTACCCGCTGAACCCACCACTGTTTAATCAAACATAATGACTTAATCACAATGACTACCCAATCAAATACAAACCCGACACTTGCGTCAAAAATTTATACCTCAAAAATCCATGACCCAAAAATAATTGTCGCGCTAGATTATGCAGATGCCGCAAGCGCAATAAAATTAGTTGAGCAACTAGATCCGGCGCTATGTCGATTAAAAGTGGGTAAAGAGCTATTCACTGCTGCTGGGCCACAGTTTGTGGAGGCATTAACAGACTCAAACTTTGGAGTATTTTTAGACTTAAAGTTCCATGATATTCCAAACACGGTAGCAAAAGCCTGTACAGCTGCTAGCAATTTAGGTATTTGGATGCTCAATGTCCACGCTAGCGGGGGCCTAGAAATGATGCAAGCCGCGAAACAAGCCGTGGATAATAGTACGAACAAACCACTCTTAATTGCTGTCACCGTGCTTACCAGCATGACCCAACAAACCCTAAGCCAAATTGGCATTCAAACTGATTTAGCAAGCCATGTACTCAAGCTCGCCTCATTGACTCAGCAAGCAGGACTTGATGGCGTTGTATGCTCGGCACTTGAAGCCAAAATGTTGAGAGGAAACTTAGGTCATGAGTTTTGTTTAGTCACTCCTGGCATCCGTCCTGCCAACGCCAGCCAAGATGATCAATCACGCATTGTCACCCCTGCCAAGGCCTTGGCGCTAGGCGCAAGCTATCTAGTTATAGGTAGGCAAATAACACAAGCTTCAAAACCACATAAAGCAAAAGAGGCACTTTATGCTGAATGTGCGCTGGCAACCTTAACCTGAATCTAATTACGGCTATTTGTTTATTTAAGCTATGATGCTACGCAATTGTTTGAAATATCAAGCAATTAATTTATTGATCGTTAGTTAAATTTACGGAGAATCAAAATGAAGAAGATGTTGTTCGCATTACTTGCTTTTTTGAGCTTGAGTTTTACTGCAATGGCTGGCGTTAACCTTAATACCGCAACCCAAACTGAACTAGAAAGTTTAAACGGTATTGGTCCAGTAAAAGCGCAGGCGATTATTGATTACCGCAAAAAGAATGGCGGCTTTAAATCCGTTGATGATCTTGGAAAAGTAGATGGCATTGGTGCCGCCACTTTAGCAAACGTGCGTAAAGACGTTTCTATCACTAGTAAAACTACAGCAGTAGAAGCCGTTGAGAAAAAAACAACTAAAGAAATTAAACCTGTCACAACAAATAAAGACGTTACTGACAAAACAGCTAAAGAGATTAAATCTACAAAAACAAACAAAGTAGTCACTGACAGGCCAGCTAAAGAACCAAAAATCGTTAACCTAGAGAAAGCAACAACCGGTAAACCTCTAGTGAAAACAGTCACTAAGTAACTTTAGCTTCTAGATAAATTTACCAACCTATTGATTTAAAACCCCGGCACCTGAACTGCACCTTAATCAGTTGAACGCAATGTCTAACTGATTAAGGTGCAGTTTTCATGTCTAATGACTCAAGCGCTTTAAGCTAATAATTTCTCAAATCCAAGTAGTCACGCTACTTCACACGCATACCCAATTGCGCGCCAGCATCAGGGCTTAAGATAAACGGACCGCCTCGCTCGTCGCTCGCGGCAAGTACCATACCATCACTCATACCGAATTTCATTTTACGTGGCGCTAAATTTGCCACCATCACGGTTAGGCGACCAACTAGGGTGGCGGGATCATAAGCAGACTTAATGCCTGCGAACACCTGACGGGGCTTTTCTTCACCAATATCCAAGGTGAGTTTAAGTAACTTTTCTGCACCTTCCACATGTTCGGCATTGACGATTTTAGCAATACGCAAATCTACCTTTGTAAAATCATCAATGCTGATGTACTCAACTTCAGCGGCTTCTGCATTCGCTTCGTTCTGCTGATGCGCAGCATGACGTTGCTCAGAGTGTGGCTGCGGTGCAGGTGTTGCCTGCAAATTTTCTTTGTTGGCTTCAGTCATTGCCTCAATCAACTTTGCATCAACGCGTGTAATAAGGTGCTCATAAGCATTAATCTGATGACCTTGTGCTAATGATGTAGTGACACTTTGCCACGTCAGTGGGGCAATATTAAGAAATAACTCAATCTCCCCCGCTAACTTTGGTAGCACCGGCTTCAAATATAAGGTCAGCAAACGGAACATTTCCAGAGCGTCAGAACAAACGCGCTGTAATTCAGCATCCCGCCCTTCCTGCTTTGCCATCACCCAAGGAGCAGCTTCAGCAACAAAGCCATTAGCTTGGTCAGCTAAAGACATAATTTCCCTAAGCGCCTTGCCATAATCACGGTTATCATAAGCCTCAGCGACTCTAACGGCAGCTAACTCCATCTCTACAATCACCGTATTAACTTGCGAAGTTTTTAGCTTTCCATCAAAACGCTTATTGATAAAACCAGCAGTTCTACTCGCAATATTGATATATTTACCTACTAAATCACTATTAACGCGCGCAACAAAGTCTTCAAGGTTAAGATCAATATCTTCCATCGTACTATTTAATTTAGCTGCATAGTAATAGCGCAGATACTCAGGGTTTTTAATGTGGTCTAGGTAGCTACGTGCGGTAATAAACGTGCCGCGCGATTTGCTCATTTTTTCACCGTTCACGGTCAAAAAACCGTGCGCAAAAATTTGCGTAGGTTTACGGTGACCTGAAAACTCAAGCGTTGCAGGCCAAAACAAAGCATGAAAATAAAGAATATCTTTGCCAATAAAGTGATAAAGCTCGGTCTTACTCTCTTTCGCCCAGTACTCGTCAAAATCCAACCCCTTGGTTTGGCAAAGATTTTTGAAACTAGCCATGTAGCCGATAGGGGCATCTAGCCATACATAAAAATACTTACCTGGTGCATCGGGGATTTCAAAACCAAAATATGGCGCATCGCGTGAAATATCCCAGTCATTCAAACCATTTTCAAACCATTCACCCATCTTGTTGGCCGCTTCGCCTTGCAGCGTAGGCTTATCTGAATTAGCCCCGCTACGCGTCCAATCTTTTAAAAATTGTTCACATTCAGAGAGCTTGAAGAAGTAATGTTCAGTCTCTTTGCGAACTGGTGCGGCACCAGAAACTGCTGAATAGGCATTAATCAACTCGGTAGGGTTGTAAGTTGCGCCACAAACTTCACAAGAATCACCATACTGGTCTTTTGCGTGACATTTTGGACATTCACCTTTAATAAAACGGTCCGGCAAGAACATGTTTTTAACCGGGTCATAGAACTGTTCTATCGTTTTAGTGGCGATTTTGCCCGCAGCTTTGAGCTTTTTATAAATATCTTGAGAGAGCGCTTTATTTTCAGGCGCATTGGTTGAATAGTAATTATCGAAATTAACCAGAAATTCACTAAAATCGGCAAAGTGTTCTTTGTGCACAGCCTCAATCAAAGCTTCTGGCGTAACACCCTCTTTCTCGGCACGCAGCATGATCGGTGTGCCATGTGTATCATCCGCACATACGTAATGTACGGTGTTACCCTGCATTTTTTGAAAACGTACCCAAATATCGGTTTGAATATATTCAACCAAATGCCCAAGATGAATACTGCCGTTAGCGTAAGGGAGTGCAGAAGTAACAAGAATTTTGCGAGGAGTTTTTGCAGTTGCCATGAGATAAATGGATCGATTGAGCTAAAACGCTATTCTAACAAATGACGCATGGTTCACACAGCTTTGATTGGTAATTTTGCATCCATAGCTACGTTAAACAACCATTTTTTAGGCAAAATACACCAGCAATAATAACAATCAGTTAAAATACCTTATCTTTTTACTCAAGTTATTCAGCTTACTATTCAACTAACGTATAAATCAGGAATAAACCATGGCAATGACAGAATTACTCATTCAAAGTACCCTAAAACTATGCATAGACCCCAACACGGGCAAAGACTTTATTAGTAGCAAGTCCGCAAGAAATATTAAGATTGATGGCAACGATGTCTGTTTGGACATTGTACTTGGCTACCCTGCAAAATCAATCATGGCGGACATACAAGCATTAGTGGCTAACGCACTCACAACGCTGCCTGGCATTGGTCGAGTAACCGTAAATGTAAGCAGTAAGATTGTTGCTCATAAAGCGCAACAAGGTGTAACTTTACTACCAAACATTAAAAATATCATTGCTGTGGCTTCAGGTAAAGGCGGTGTAGGTAAATCAACCACCTCTGTCAACTTAGCCCTTGCGCTTGCAGCAGAAGGTGCGACTGTTGGTCTGCTGGATGCTGATATTTACGGCCCTAGCCAACCGCAAATGCTAGGCATTAGCGGTCGCCCGGAAAGTATTGATGGTAAAAGCATGGAGCCAATGCAGGCGCATGGCATACAAGCAATGTCGATTGGGTTCTTAATCGATAACGATACGCCCATGGTGTGGCGTGGACCAATGGTTACTGGCGCTTTAGAGCAGTTATTACGCGAAACAAAATGGAGCGATTTAGACTACTTGATTATTGACTTACCACCAGGCACAGGTGACATTCAACTGACACTTGCACAAAAAATTCCTGTCACTGGCGCGATTATTGTGACTACACCACAGGACGTCGCTCTACTGGATGCGCGTAAGGGATTGAAAATGTTTGAGAAAGTAAATATTCCGATCCTAGGCATTGTTGAAAATATGAGTACGCATATTTGTAGCAATTGTGGTCATGAAGAGCATATTTTTGGCGCGGGCGGTGGCGAACTGATGGCGAAAGACTATCACGTAGATTTACTCGGCTCACTACCACTGGATATCGGCATTCGCATACAAGCGGATAGTGGAAAACCTACTGTAATAGCCGACCCTGACTCAAAAATAGCCAAAATTTATAAGGAAATCGCGCGTAAAGCCGCCATTAAAATTGCTAATGCCAGCTTGGATCACAGCACAAAATTTCCAAACATCGTTATTCAAAACACGTAAACGTTCGCTAAAAATCTAAAATGCGTAGGTTAGCAGCCTCGCGTTTGCATGATCACGCCCTATAAATTTAGTTGACGACGGCTATTTGTAAACCTCGTCACGCCGATAAAATCGGAATCCAGCGCCTTATAACAATGTCACTGTAAAAAGCTTCTGGATTCCGTATCAAGTACGGAGTGACCAAATAGGCGGTGTGACTTAAATTAATGAAAATTCAAGTTAAGCGCGCCTTGACTTAAACCGCTACACCAAAACAATAAACATCTACCCCACAACTTGGTGCGATTAAAGTGGCCGGTATCGCCGTGCCGCTGCGCCAATGATCCACAGCCTCTTGCTTACCCGCACCCGACACGATAAAAATCACCTCTCGCGTATTATTAAGGCGATTTTGGCTAATGGTAATGCGATCGGCTGGCGGTTTTGGGGCATTAAATACAGGCACGGCATCTGCACTGTTATCCACCTCATGATTTGGGAACAGGCTAGCCGTGTGCCCATCCTCGCCTAAGCCTAATAACACCATGTCAAAAGTAGGTGCAACATGCAATGTTTCCGCATAGGCTTTTGCACCAGCTACACTACCTAACTCAGCAGGAATGTCATGAACCTGGCTTGCAGGGATATTGACATAACGCAACCAAACCTGCTCAGCCATTAAACTATTGCGGTCTTCATGATCTATAGGCAAACAACGTTCATCGCCGTGATAAATATGCCATTTAGACCAATCTGTGTCTAAGTCACGCAATAATCGGTAAACCGTGCGTGGCGTATTGCCGCCTGCCAGTACAATTGAAAACTGCCCACGTTGCTTAATGGCTTCATTTGCACTTTTTACAATGGCATCAAACACGCCATGCCTTAAACATTCAATACTGTTGAAGTGTTTCCAGCGCGTATTTTCAGGTTGCATCATTACTCATTCTCACATCAAAAAAAGTTAGGGCGAATTTGACACTAAATCGTGAAAATTGTCATGCTTTTTTATGACTTTCATTATTAAATTACTGTATGAAATCGTCGCCTTGCTTTATTATATAGGGCTATTAAAAATGCCCACTGACAGGACTATAATCAATGCTAATTAAAGACAGTGAAGTTGTTGATCTTAATACCCCAACAGGTGAAATGCGTGCGCATATTTTCCGCCCTGCGGCTCCAGGAAAATACCCTGCAATCCTGATGTTTTCAGAAATTTTCCAAGTCACAGCACCTATTCGCCGCACGGCAGCAATGTTAGCTGGCCATGGCTTTATCGTCGCTTGCCCTGAAATTTATCATGAATTTGAACCGCTAGGTACGGTGCTAGCTTACGATGAAGTAGGCACGACGCGTGGCAATGAACTTAAAACCACCAAACCAGTTGACGCTTACGATAGCGACGCACGTGCTGTACTTGATTACCTGAAATCACGCAACGACTGCACTGGTCGTCTCGGCGTCATGGGTATATGTATTGGCGGGCACCTTGCATTCCGTGCTGCTATGAATCCTGATGTACTGGCAACGACTTGCTTCTATGCCACAGACATTCACAAAAAAGGACTCGGACTAGGCAAAAACGATAATTCACTAGAACGTGCTAACGAAATCAAAGGTGAATTACTGCACATCTGGGGGCGCCAAGATCCGCACGTACCACTAGAAGGCCGCAACCTGCTGAAAGCACGCTTGGAAGAAGTAGGCACGCGCTTCACATGGCACGAGTTCAATGGACAACATGCTTTTATGCGTGATGAAGGCCATCGCTATGACCCAGCACTTTCACGCTTAAGCTGGGACTTATTACTCGAGTTATTCAACCGCCGTTTAGGCTGGGGCGATCTTGATGAAGAAACAAGTATCGCATCTGCCGAGAGCCGACACTAATTTACAACAGTTTAAACAATGTTTGTCGCGGCCAAAAGCACGCAAATAAACATTCAAATTTTAAGGTTTCAAAATGACTAAAAAAATCGACCCCTGTACCCTAGTCCTCTTTGGCGCAAGTGGCAATTTATCCCGCATCAAGCTTATGCCAGGCTTATTTCGCTTAGATGCAGCTGGACGCTTACCTGAACACATGGTAATTCTTTCCGTTGGCCGGGGTGAAGTATCACGCGAAGCATGGCAAGCTGACGTTAAAGGTATGTTAGACGCCAAATTTAAAAACGGTTACGATCAAAAAGTGTTTGAACGCTTTATTGCACGTAACCACTACCACTCAAACCCGCCTACTGATCCTGACGCGTTCAAAAAACTACAGGCAACATTATCAGACGAAAAAGTATTCCCACAAAACCTAGCGTATTTCTTATCTGTGCGCCCAACTGATTTTGCGCCGATTGTTGCACAGCTTTCAGAGGTAGGTTTAGTTGATGAAAGCAAATACTGGCGCCGCGTATTGATTGAAAAACCATTTGGCACTGATTTGACCTCCGCTCAAGCATTGCAGGCTGAACTCACAAAATATCTAAAAGAAAGTCAAATCTACCGCATTGACCACTACTTAGGTAAATCTGCTTTACAAAATGTCATGCTTACTCGCTTTGCTAATACTATGTTTGAGCCGCTTTGGAACAACGAACATATCGATCACGTACAAATCACTAACAACGAAACGTTAGGCGTGGGTGAGCGCACCACCTTTTACGATGCCACTGGTGCATTGCGTGACATGGTGCAAAGTCACTTATTACAAACCTTAGCTTTAGTGGCCATGGAAAAACCAAATGACTTAAGTCCTAACAGCATTCGTGCTGAAAAAATTAAGCTTTTAGAATCTATCCGACCTATCCCAATCAACGAACTAAACAAGCATGCTTTCCGCGCGCAATATGCTGCAGGACGTGTTTGCGTCGGCGATGGCCATGGTGAAAACGTACATGGCTATTTAGAAGAGCTAGCTAAGGATGGCGTGACGTCAAGTGTGACTGAAACTTACGCCGCCTTGAAACTATTCATTGATAACCCGCGCTGGAAAGGCGTGCCATTCTATGTGCGCACCGCTAAACGGTTGCACGAAGGTAACACTGCAATTTCTATCCGCTTCAAAAAAGCGCCGATGCAATTGGTCGAAGGTCAGCATCAAAACTGGCTTACCTTAAATATTCAGCCACGTGAATGCATCAAAATGGAAATCGAATCGAAAATTCCAGGTTTAGATATCGCCACGCGCACTTTGAGCATCGATGCACCACAACGCCAAGCAGGCGATGAAACCATTGATTCTTACGAATCACTCATGCTCAACCTGATGGAAGGTGACCCTTCGCTTTACTTGCACATTAGCGAGGTTGAAGCACAATGGCGCTTAGTTGACCCAGTAGTTAAAGCGTGGATAGCTGACAAATCTCCTGTACACCAATATCCAGCGGGTAGCCGTGACCCTGAAGCATCTAGCGTGATTTTTGAATCTGAAGATCAATTCTGGCGTTATAGCATTGAACTAGGTGGCGATAAGCACTAATTAATTCGGTAATTTTGACTTAATAATTCTTAACGCAATTAACCTATGCACTTTATAATGCACAACTTAAAACCAAGGTGTGCATTTTAGAGTGCATTATTCTTTTATTTTCAAAGTACTTTTTAGAGTGCTTTTTAGAGCAAATATATGAGCATAAAATCAGACAAGTGGATACGCCGCATGGCAGAGCAACACGGCATGATAGAGCCGTTTGAACCTAATCAGGTAAAAATGTCGCCAGATGGTCAGCGCATGGTGTCGTACGGTACATCCAGTTACGGCTACGATATTCGCTGCTCAAAAGAATTCAAGTTGTTCACAAATATTAATAGCACCATTGTTGACCCTAAAAACTTCGATCCGAATTCATTTGTTGAAGTCAATGCGGATTACTGCATCATTCCACCCAACTCATTTGCACTGGCACGCACTGTAGAATACTTCCGCATTCCACGTAATGTGTTGACTATCTGCTTAGGAAAATCAACCTACGCACGTTGCGGCATCATCGTTAATGTCACCCCATTTGAACCAGAATGGGAAGGTTATGTCACATTAGAGTTCAGCAACACCACCCCGCTACCTGCCAAAATCTATGCTAATGAAGGATGCGCGCAAGTGCTATTCTTTGAAGCTGACGATGACGATGTTTGCGAAACCAGCTACAAAGATCGCGGCGGTAAATATCAAGGGCAAGTCGGCGTGACATTGCCTAAAATCTAGTCAATAGTTGGTAGTCATTAGTGGTTAGCCAAACCTGCTTCAACTAACCCCTAACGACCCACTAACGACCACCAACCAACAACTCTCCTTTAGGAGTAAAAATGAAATTCCGCTTCCCTGTCATTATTATCGATGAAGATTTCCGTTCTGAAAACTCCTCGGGTTTAGGTATCCGCGTGCTTGCCAAAGCCATTGAAGACGAAGGTACTGAGGTACTTGGTGTCACCAGTTATGGTGATCTCACCTCATTTGCGCAACAACAAAGTCGCGCCTCAGCATTTATTCTATCCATTGATGATAACGAATTTATTGAAGAAAAACCCGAAGCGATTGAGCAATTGCGAAAATTTGTGACTGAAATTCGTCACCGAAACGAAGAAATTCCTATTTTCCTGTATGGGGAAACGCGTACTTCACGCCACATACCAAACGATGTGTTGCGCGAGTTACATGGCTTTATTCACATGAACGAAGACACACCAGAGTTCGTAGCACGCCTGATTATTCGTGAAGCCAGAGCCTATTTGGATAGCCTGCCACCGCCGTTTTTTAAAGCACTCACACACTATGCTGCTGATGGCTCCTACTCTTGGCATTGTCCAGGCCACTCAGGTGGCGTGGCATTTCTGAAATCACCCGTAGGTCAAATGTTTCACCAGTTCTTTGGTGAAAATATGCTGCGTGCAGATGTGTGTAATGCGGTAGATGAGCTTGGGCAACTACTTGACCACACCGGACCTGTTGCTGCCTCTGAACGCAATGCAGCGCGTATTTACAACTGTGACCACCTGTACTTTGTAACTAACGGCACTTCCACTTCCAACAAAATCGTGTGGAACTCAACGGTGGCGCCAGACGACGTGGTAGTCGTAGACCGTAATTGTCACAAATCTGTGTTGCACGCCATCATCATGACTGGTGCAATTCCAGTATTTTTAATGCCGACACGTAACCATTTCGGGATTATTGGGCCAATACCAAAATCAGAATTTGCTTGGGAAAACATTCAAAAGAAAATCCAACGCAACCCATTTGCGGAAGATAAAAATGCAAAGCCACGCGTGCTGACCATTACCCAATCGACCTACGATGGTGTGTTGTACAACGTAGAAGAAATCAAAGAAATGTTAGATGGCAAGATAGATACCCTGCACTTCGACGAAGCTTGGTTGCCGCATGCGACTTTCCATGATTTTTATGGTGATTACCATGCTATTGGTGCAGACCGTCCACGCTGTAAAGAAAGTATGGTGTTCTCTACACAGTCTACGCATAAACTGCTGGCAGGCTTAAGCCAAGCCTCACAAATTTTGGTACAAAACGCTGTAGATATCCAACTTGACCGCGATGTGTTCAACGAAGCTTACTTGATGCACACTTCTACCAGTCCTCAATATTCAATTATTGCTAGTTGTGACGTGGCAGCTGCCATGATGGAAGCTCCCGGTGGTACTGCATTAGTAGAAGAATCCATTATGGAAGCGCTGGACTTCCGCCGCGCAATGCGTAAGGTAGACGAGGAATGGGGTGCAGACTGGTGGTTCAAGGTTTGGGGCCCCAATGACCTTTCAGAAGAAGGCATTGAAGAGCGTGAAGCATGGATGCTTAAAGCCAATGAAAGCTGGCACGGCTTTGGCAACCTAGCTGAAGGTTTTAATATGCTGGATCCAATTAAAGCAACCATTATCACCCCAGGCTTGGATATTCATGGTGACTTTTCTGAAGAATTTGGTATTCCAGCCGCGATTGTGACCAAATATCTGGCTGAACATGGCGTGATTGTTGAAAAAACTGGTTTGTACTCATTCTTTATTATGTTCACCATCGGCATTACCAAAGGCCGCTGGAACACGATGGTTGCCGCGTTGCAACAATTTAAAGATGATTACGACAAAAACCAGCCATTGTGGAAAGTGCTACCTGAATTTGTACAAAAACATCCACGTTATGAACGTATGGGCCTACGCGAGTTGTGCACTCAAATTCACGAAGTGTACAAAGCCAACGATGTTGCACGCCTAACCACTGAAATGTACTTGTCTGATATGGTGCCAGCGATGAAACCTACCGATGCATTTGCTAAAATGGCACATCGCAAAATAGACCGTGTAGCCATTGATGAGTTGGAAGGCCGCATTACAGCCGTATTGCTAACACCCTATCCTCCAGGCATCCCGTTACTGATTCCTGGTGAACAATTCAATAAGATTATTGTTAACTATTTGAAGTTTGCACGTGAGTTTAATGAGCGCTTTCCAGGCTTTGAGACTGATGTGCACGGCTTAGTCAAACAAGTGGAAGACGGTAAAGCGATTTACTACGTGGACTGCGTAGAACAATAAAAATGCTATTTGCGGTCGTAAATCAAATCGCTATATTCAAGACCACCTCCTGAGAGGTGGTCTTTTTTTTCAACTAATTGCCAGTGATTAAAATCCACAGCAGGAAAAAATGCATCACCCACAAACTCCGCATGCACTTTAGTCATATACAGCCTAGTCGCTAATGTTAAACCATGTTGATAGAGTTCAGCACCGCCAATTAAAAACGGCTCTGCGTCACCTTCGCATAGTGCTATTGCGGCCTCTAATGAATTTGCAGTCAGTGCACCTTCAATTTTGTAATCTTTATTGCGCGTCACTATCACTGTGGTGCGGTTTGGTAGCAAACGTCCTAGTGATTCATAAGTTTTACGTCCCATAATAATATGGTGACCAGTCGTTAACGCACGAAAACGTTTAAGATCTTCTGGTAAATGCCAAGGCAAAGTGTTATTCACACCGATGACATCATTATTAGCTGTAGCAACAATAATTGATAATGAATTCATAAGGCTATTATACTGTATGTTTACAAGAGAAACTCTTAGAGAAAATCTATGCGTTTTCGTTACCCAAGTTCATTTTTAAAGCTATTGCTGGTTGGCTTCTCCTTTGCAATTGTGCCGCTTATATGGGTATTTGTGAATGCAAATATCGCCTTCGATAGCCTGTCAAAACAAAGTCAAATCACCATTTTCAATGCTGTAGAAGGGACTCGTGCAGGTCGCATATTACAAGAGCAGTTACATCTAATGGAGCGAAGTAGCCGCCAATATTTTGTACTGCATGATGATGCATTATTTAACAATTACAACAAAGCCAATATTAAATTTAATGAAGCTTTAACTCAGCTAAAACAATTAGCGCCTCACGCGCCGCAAAAAACAAATCTAAATTTATTGAGCGATCAAATTTCACAATTAAATTTATCCATTAACAATGCCAAACAATCACATGCAACCGAAATAGAGTTTCTTAATTACTTTAGTCAACTCGATAAACAAATTGAAGTGATTATCGAAGAAAACAACACTACTATTGATGCAGCGTCCAAGCAACTAGCACTGAATGCACAAGCCACACAAAGAAAATTATTCCTACAAAGCTTGGTGTTAATTCCATTAGCGCTACTCATTGCTGCAAGCATTACATATTTACTTGCTGTGCCTATACGTCGTATGGATGCAGCAATTAAGCATCTTGGCACAGGTCAGTATGATGAGCCCATTGCCATTGATGGGCCAGGTGACTTGCGTATTTTGGGGCAGCGCCTTGACTGGTTACGTACTGAGCTTAAAGAATTAAACCAGCAGAAACAACAATTTTTAAGGCACGTTTCACACGAGCTAAAAACACCACTGACCGCCATCAGAGAAGGTACCGAGTTATTACATGACGGCATTGGCGGTTCACTTTCAACACAACAATCAGAAATCATTAGTATTTTGCGTGACAATAGCATTAGGCTACAAAAAATGATTGAGAACTTGCTCAACTACACACGCATTGAGACTACGCAGTTCAAATTAAAGTTGAGTCATCTAAACTTACCCGATACGATTAATAAAGCACTTAATATCCACGCGCTTAGCCTACAGAATAACAAACTACAGATTCAAACTGATTACCTAGTAGATGGAGTCGTTGCCGACGATGAGAAACTTGCCATTATTTTAGATAATTTAATCTCTAACGCCATCAAATTCACACCAGCTAACGGAAAAATCACAGTCTCCACACATCAAGATAAAAATAAATGGTGCATCGAAATTTCAGATAACGGCCCTGGCTTCTCTAAAATAGACCAAGATAAATTATTTGATCCGTTCTACCGTGGCGACACATTACACAAAAGTCTGATTAGCGGAAGTGGCTTAGGCTTAACCATTGCAAAAGATCTTGTAGAGGCGCATGGTGGTTACATTGCACTTCTTCCATCTTCACAAGGTGCACACTTCATCATCAACATGCCCCAATTGGAACTTAAATGACTAAACGCAATATATATGTTTTGCTTATCTGCCTAAGCCTGTTAAATGCTTGTGCAAATAAACACATGCTCAATAGTAAAAATGGGGTTAAACAAGATGAAACAATTAACACAACTCAACAAGACAAAATGCAGCAAGATAATGTGATTGTGCTAATTAAATTTTATGATAGTTACACCACGCTTACATTGGACGATCAAAAGAAAACATATACTGATACGAATGAAGCACTCATAGGAAATAAAAGCGATACATTCCAGCGCATCAAACTGGCGATGATGCTTTCACTCCCCTCTAGCCGCGTGCGAGATATCAATAAGGCGCAGATATTGCTGCAAAACATCTTGCAAGAAAACAACCTGAACTCAACGGAGTATGCATTAGTCAACTTACTTTACGAATACACTTTAGACAGCACTAAACAGATGCAAAAAAATCGAGACGAAGCAAAAAAACTCGAAACCGCACAAACTAAATATGACAACTTACAACAAAAATATGACGCCCTAGAGCAAAAACTTAACGACTTAAAAAACATAGAAAAAACCATGAATGAACGTGATGTTAAACCAGCCAATAAGCCATGAGTATGCCTAAGCCCAATATACTCATCGTGGATGATGACAAGGATATTTTAAAGCTCATTAGCATGCGCCTAATCGCTGCTGGCTATCACACACATTTAGCCAATAATGGTGCTGAAGCAATGTCTGCCATTGCATTGCAACGCCCTGACCTTGTCATTAGTGATTTGCGCATGCCTGCGATGGATGGTATGGCTTTGCTAGATGCAATCCAACGCTCTCAGCCTACCCTACCCGTCATATTACTCACTGCACATGGATCTATTCCTGATGCGGTCCGCGCAACACAGCAAGGCGCCTTTAGCTTCTTAACCAAACCTTTTGATAGCCAAGCGTTATTACAACAAGTAGCGTCCGCATTACATTTAAGTGGCTCCCATCAAGATAATGCGACTGAACAAGATAGCGCTTGGCGTGCCGACATGCTTACCCGTAGCCCGATCATGGAAAGCCTGCTCACACAAGCCAAAATGGTTGCCAATACAGATGCCAGTGTTTTTATTCAAGGTGAAAGCGGGTCGGGTAAAGAGTTGTTAGCGCGGGCCATTCATCAGAGTAGCCAGCGTCATACAAAACCATTTATAGCAATTAATTGTGGTGCAATCCCTGAGAACCTTCTCGAATCAGAGTTATTTGGACATAGCAAAGGTGCTTTTACTGGCGCTGTAAATAATCATGTTGGTCTATTTCAAAGTGCAGAAGGAGGCACGCTATTTTTAGATGAAATTGGCGATATGCCGTTAAATCTGCAAGTAAAAGTACTACGTGCACTACAAGAGCGTGTAATACGCCCAGTTGGCAGCACTAACAATATCAATATTGATATACGTTTAATTTCAGCCACTCACCGTAACCTAACACTTGAGATGGGCGAAGGCCGCTTTCGCGAAGATTTATTTTACCGCATCAATGTAGTCAGCTTAGAGATTCCTTCTTTAGCTAATCGTCGTGAAGATATCAGCTTATTGGCTAATCATTTTTTGCATTTGTTTAATCAAAAATATAAAAAATCCTTACGCAGCTTTGCTCCAGAAGCGCTGGAAATATTAATCTCGGCACCATGGCCAGGCAATGTAAGGCAATTACAAAACATCGTAGAACAAACTGTAGTGCTAGCAACCACCCACATTATTACCGCAAACTTAGTGCAAAAAGCCTTGCAAGATACAGAGAACTCAATAATGCCCTTTGAAGTTGCTCGTCGACAATTTGAACATCATTATTTGGTCACGTTATTAAAAACAACTCAAGGCAATGTCACCCAGGCAGCCAAGCTTGCACAACGAAACCGTACTGAGTTCTATCGACTATTAGAGCGGCATCATATTCAGGCTAGTGCCTTCAAAAAATCATTAGAAGATCAATGAAATCAAAGCATTGAGTCATATTTAATTTAGTGTCGCTCATTAGCAACAATATTTACTCAACAAATTCAAGGTGTTAAAGCTAAGTCCAATTTTACTGTCCCATAAAAGCGACAATCTCAAATCAATATTTTACAAAAATTTCATTAACATACTGATTTAATTAAATAAATATAGTTGGCACACTATTCGCTAATAGAGTAATGCAATAACTTTTTTATTTGCATATCAGGAGCTAATACATGAAATTCAATTCAAACGTAATCACTCACCCAATCACAAGCGGCATCGCTGCAGCATTGGTATTTTCCAGTTTAAGCATGACGGCATTTGCTGATAATAAAGCTGCGTTTAAAAATGCTGTAGGTGGCGACACCAATATCGTTGCAGAAAATAGAATTCCCGATATAAAAGTGGCAGCGTCTTCAGCAAAACCAGCAGATGATGTTTTCAAAAAACTAGATGTGAATCAAGACGGGAAAATAACTCCCAAAGAGGCGGTTAAGGATAAAGCATTATCTAGCAACTATGATGTAGTAGATGCCAATCATGATGGCGCGATCTCTATAGATGAATACATTGCCTTTAACACATCGCTGCCAGCAGCATCTTCAACAAACTGAATGTATGTGTTGTAACTTGTAACACGCCCCCCTAGTGTTACAAGCTTTGTGGTTGCACTGTATATAGCGGAACATACAGTGCAACCTCATTTTTATATTGTTCTACAACCCTTAAACTGCCACCTGCCCCTTAATCGCAGGGTGCGGGTCATAACCATCCAACGTAAAATCTTCAAACTTAAAATCAAAAATATCATGCACTTCAGGATTGATATGCATGGTAGGCAAGGCACGTGGTGACCGTTGTAATTGCTCATTCACTTGATCAAAGTGATTAGCGTAAATGTGCGCATCACCTAATGTGTGGACAAAGTCGCCCAATTTCAGATTACACACCTGCGCCACCATCATGGTGAGCAATGCATAAGAAGCAATATTAAAAGGCACGCCAAGGAAGATGTCTGCACTGCGCTGATATAACTGGCAGCTTAATTTTGATCTTTGATCAGCCTCGTCTGGCAATGCTGGTGCAACGTAAAACTGAAAAAATGCATGACATGGCGGCAGTTTCATTTGATCCACATCGGCTACATTCCAAGCGGAAACAATTAATCGACGTGAATCAGGATTCTTTTTAATCGCCTCTACGACCTGTGCGATTTGATCTATATGCGTACCATCCGGCTTTGGCCAATTACGCCACTGATAGCCATATACTGGGCCAAGGTTGCCATGCTCGTCTGCCCATTCATCCCAAATACGCACACCATTTTCTTGTAAATAAGCAATGTTAGTGCTACCTTGCAAAAACCAAAGCAATTCATGAATAATCGACTTTAAATGTACTTTTTTAGTCGTCAGCAGCGGAAAACCATCAGCCAAGTTAAAACGCATTTGATAGCCAAATACAGAAAGCGTACCTGTACCAGTGCGGTCTTCTTTTTTATTACCATGCTGTAACACATGGTTAAGTAATTGCTGATAAACCTGCATATTAGTTAGCTCGTTTTTTCTACAATAAACTGTTTTATCGCGGCAGAATCAGCATCCATCACCGTAAACTTCTGTGGCAATGCCTCAATACCATTCAGCGCTGCTGGGCGCTCTGGCGCATGCCCTAAAGCCTCAACAATCGAATCCTCAAACTTGGCAGCCAATGCTGTTTCTAACACCAGCATTGGTGTTTTTTGATCAAAATATTCTAAGGCTACTTTAAGGCCATCCGCCGTATGGGTATCAATCACCACATCATATTTAGCCTGGGTTTCTCGAATCGTTTGCAGACGATTTTCATGATTACTACTGCCAGATACAAACCCATAGTCAGCGATTTTTGCATAATAGCCGTCTGCATTTAAATCAAAACTATTACCGCTATCGACCTTACTCCACAACGCACGTGTTTTATCACTATCACGACCTACCAAATCAAATACAAAGCGCTCAAAATTTGAAGCTTTGCTGATGTCCATCGACGGGCTTGAGGTGTGGTACGTTTTTGCTGAACCGCGTGGGCTATAAACACCCGTTTTAAAGAACTCATCCAACACATCGTTTTCATTAGTGGCTACAATCAGTTTATCAATCGGCAAACCCATCATACGCGCAATGTGGCCTGCGCATACATTACCAAAATTACCAGATGGCACAGAAAAGTTTACTTTTTGCGCATTATTTTCAGTCACTGCAAAGTAACCTTTAAAATAATAAACTACTTGCGCAACGATACGCCCCCAGTTGATAGAGTTTACCGCACCTATTTTATATTGTGCTTTAAAGGCTGCATCATTAGATACGGCTTTTACCATATCCTGACAATCATCAAACACGCCGTTTACTGCAATGTTGTAGATGTTTTCATCTTGTAGACTAAACATTTGTGCTGTTTGAAAACGGCTCATTTTTTTATGCGGTGACAGCATAAATACACGAATACCTTTTTTACCGCGCATCGCATATTCTGCAGCTGAACCAGTATCGCCAGAAGTTGCTCCTAAAATATTGGTAGTTTTACCTTCTTTGGTCAGCACATATTCAAACAGATTGCCTAACAACTGCATCGCCATGTCTTTAAAAGCCAGCGTAGGACCGTTAGAAAGGCTCAATAGATACAGATTATCTTCTAACTTAAGTGTTGGCGTAATATCTGCGGCATTCTGCCCTTTACGCGTAAAGCCATAAACATCTGCGCGGTAAGTTTTATCGATAATCGCCTTTAAGTCAGCGGCTGGAATGTCATCGACAAAACGCGACAGAATGGCAAAAGCTAAATCCGCATAAGATAAGCCACGCATTGCTGTTAAGTCAGCATCGGTGAATTGCGGGTAGCTTTCTGGCAGGTACAAACCGCCATCTGGCGCTAGACCTCCAAGTAAAATCTGGCTAAAACTTAAAGCAGGCGATTGCCCGCGTGTGCTGATGTATTTCATTTAACCTCTCAAACATCCGTCATTCCAGCGAAAGCTAGAATCCAGTTACAACAAAGCGTGATATAAATCACTCCACTCTAAATTGTTTTTCTCTATTAATTCAATCTTCCAAGCACGTCTCCAAGCTTTAATATTTTCCTCTCTAGCAATCGCAGGTTCCATTGTTTCGTGAATTTCATAATAGACCAAAGTATGTACTAAATACCGTTTAGTAAATCCTTCAACCAAATCATTTTTATGTTGCCAAACCCGCTTTATCAAATCGGAAGTCACTCCTACATACAAGGTACCATTTTTCTTACTCGCTAAAATATATACACAAGGCTGCATGTTTGCCTAGATTCCAGCTTTTCGCGCTCAATCTTACCGCTTTAGCGGTCTAGATTGACGGTGATGACCTTTACGGTTACGTCGGAATGACGGTCAGTTCATTATTTAGCAAGCTCTTCCATACGGATGCGCACGACCTTGCCCGTAATTTCAGCCAAAGACTCAATAGCAGTAATGGCGGCATTCATATTTTTTTCAACAGTAATATGCGTCAGAATTACAATGTCGGCCTCTGTTTCATTTTCATCAGGCTCTTTTTGCATCATCGCATCGATAGAAATTTCACGATCACCTAAAATTTTAGTGACATTTGCCAATACGCCTGGCTTGTCGCTTGCGCGTAAACGTAAGTAATAAGCACTTTGCACTTCATCAATTGGTAAAATAGGTAAATCTTGCACTTGATCTGGCTGGAATGCTAAATAAGGCACACGCTGTGCACTGGTTGCATCGATTAAACGTGCAACATCCATCAAATCGGCCACAACCGCACTTGCGGTTGGCTCTGCACCGGCACCGGCACCATAGTAAAGTGTCGGGCCAACTGCATCACCCTTCACTACGACAGCATTCATGGCGCCATTCACATTGGCGACCAAACGTTTTTCTGGAATCAAGGTTGGATGCACGCGAAGCTCAACACCTTTGTCAGTACGCTTAGTGATGCCCAACAATTTAACGCGGTAACCTAACTCTTCAGCATACTTAATATCAACCTGCTGTAATTTGGTAATGCCTTCTGTGTACGCCTGCTCAAACTTCATCGGCATACCGAAAGCAATCGCTGACATAATCGTCAGTTTATGTGCCGCATCAATGCCTTCAACATCAAACGTTGGGTCTGCCTCTGCATAACCCAAGCGTTGCGCTTCGCCCAGAACATCAGAAAAATTCAGGCCTTTTTCGCGCATTTCTGTCAAGATAAAATTAGTCGTGCCATTGATAATACCGGCAACCCATTCAATACGGTTAGCGCCCAAGCCTTCACGTAGCGCTTTAATAATAGGAATACCGCCAGCCACCGCAGCTTCAAACGCAACAATCACGTTATTGGCTTTGGCTGCTGCAAATATTTCATTGCCATGCAGAGCAATCAGCGCTTTATTGGCCGTCACTACATGTTTTTTATTCGCAATCGCCTTCAGCACTAACTCACGGCTCAATGTATAGCCGCCTATCAACTCAACGACCACACCTACCGCAGGGTTATTTACTACGGCAAATGCATCATCCGTAACATCAACGTTGCCCGCAATCGCTTTTGCATGCTCAATATTTCTATCTGCCACTTGCACAACTTTGATTTCCACACCAGTACGGCGGGTAATTTCCGCTGCATTACGTGTTAAAACGCTATAAGTACCACCACCTACTGTGCCTAAGCCTAATATGCCTACATTTAACTGTTTCAAGCTTTTGCTCCATCTGATTTTGAACCGTGTTTTTTTCTATAATTTTTCAAGAACCTGGCAATACGTTTAATCGCCTCGGTCAAATCATCCACGTTAGGTAAAAATACCACGCGGAAATGATCTGGAGTCTTCCAATTAAACCCTGTGCCCTGTACTAATAATACTTTTTCTTCCAGCAGCAAATCTAAAATAAACTGCTGATCGTCTTTAATCGGATAAATTTCCGGGTCTAATTTTGGAAACAAATACATCGCCGCCTGCGGTTTTGTGCAACTCACCCCTGGAATTGCATTCAGTAACTCATAAGCAATGTCGCGCTGTTTACATAAGCGCCCTTCTGGCGCCACCAAATCATCTATACTTTGGTAACCACCTAGTGCTGTTTGAATTGCAAGCTGACCAGGTACATTGGCACACAATCGCATCGAAGCCAGCATATTGAGGCCTTCAATGTAATCTTTTGCGTATTCTTTCTCTCCGCTTAACACCATCCAGCCTGCACGATAACCACAGGTACGATAATTTTTTGATAACCCATTAAAAGTCACGAATAAAACATCATCTGCCAGCGAGGCGATGGACGTATGCACATTGCCATCGTATAAAACTTTATCGTAAATCTCATCGGCAAAAACAACCAAGCTGTGGTGACGGGCAATCTCTATGATGCCTTCCAGAATTTCACGTGGGTATAAAGCGCCAGTAGGGTTGTTGGGGTTAATCACCACAATACCGCGTGTATTTGCGGTAATTTTAGACTCAATATCTTTTAAGTCTGGCATCCAACCTGTCGCTTCATCGCACAGATAATGACGTGCCGTGCCGCCAGCCAAGTTTACTGCAGCTGTCCATAACGGGTAATCTGGCATCGGCACCAGCACTTGGTCACCATTATTGAGCAAGCCCTGCATCGCCATCACAATCAATTCAGAAACACCGTTACCAATGATGATGTCATCCACCGTCACGCCTTGAATATGCTTACTTTGCGTGTAGTGCATAATCGCTTTGCGTGGCTCAAACAAGCCCTTGCTATCAGTATAGCCACCCGCCTTAGCCATATTACGAATGACATCTTGCTGAATTTCTTCAGGCACTTCAAAACCAAACGCGGCTGGGTTACCAATGTTCAGCTTAATAATACGCTGACCTTCTTCTTCCATTTGGCGGGCGCGCTGCAACACCGGACCACGAATATCGTAGCAAACGTTAGCAAGCTTGTTGGATTTTTCTATTTTTTGCATAAATTTTGAGATGAAATGCCAGCAACTTTTAGCCGACTTAATAAAGTATGCTATCTTACCTTTTCACCCTACATCAAGCAATGCAAAGCATGAAACTACACCTCACACAAGCCGAAGGAAACAATCTAATCACGGGCATTACTGACGATGCAATACTGATCAATCATCGCCCCTACTCAACATGCTTAATTGTGATGCCAAACACACTAGTGACTGATTGGCGGTCAAACACCGTTAATCAATTGTCATTTGAAACGTTAACCGCCGATGACTTTGAAAAAATTGCCGCATTAAAACCAGAAGTGGTATTACTGGGCACTGGTAAAACGCATCGATTTTTACACCCAAAACTAAACGCAGCGCTCACCCAACAGGGGGTTGCAGTGGAGTGCATGACTACCGCAGCGGCTTGCAGAACTTACAATATATTGATGAGCGAGGGGCGTGAAGTGGCGGCAGCTTTACTGCTTTAGAGCATAGAACCTATTTACAGGGGCGATTTAGAGATAAAAACATCAAATTTGCTGATAGGTAAAGGATGACTAAACCAATACCCTTGAAATTCATAACAACCGTTTTCTAATAAAAACTGCTGTTGCGCTTCGGTTTCAACACCTTCTGCAACCACCTTGAGGCCTAGATCCCGCCCTAAGGCAATGATAGTACGTGCGATGGCTGCATCATGGTAATCAGTCAGAATATCTCGCACAAATGACTGGTCGATTTTTAATTGATCTAACGGCAGGCGCTTAAGATAACTAAGCGATGAATAACCCGTGCCAAAATCATCCAAAGCGACACCAATTCCTGCTTGCTTCAAAAGCATCATTTTCGTAATGACTTCTTCTACATTCTCAAGCAAAATACTTTCAGTAAGCTCCAGCTTTAAACGGGTAGCATCAATACCCGTGCGCTTAATTAAAGCAAGTACTTTTGACACAAACTTCGCCTCATGAAACTGCTGAGCATTGACGTTTACTGATAGAGTCAAATGCGCTGCATCTTTTTTAGACGCCCACAGCACCAATTGGTGGCAAGCGGTATTTAATACCCAATGCCCGATTGGGTTCATCAAACCCATATTTTCCGCCACTGGAATAAACTCCGCAGGAGACACTAGCCCACGCTCGGGATGATGCCAGCGAATAAGTGCTTCTGCACCAAACACCTTACCCGTTTGATCTACCTGCGGCTGATAGTAAAGCTCAAACTGATGATCTAACAGTGCAATAGTTAACTCGTTGCCGGCCTGTGTCCGCAAAACAAAATCTGACTGGATAATATATAGGATCAAACACAGCAAGCCGGTCGCAATTAAACTGTTACCCCATGCTCCAAACACGCGCACATCATCTATAACAACATACTGCGTTGCAAACCCAAAATAGGTGCTGGAAAATACAACGAAGGCAGCCATGCAAGATAAAAAGAAGCTGTACCTCAGCCACTTATGTTCATTTTTAAGTAACAAGTAGCCATAAAATGCCAGCAATAAAAAGTAATGATGCACAGCTCTTGGTGCTGAAATACTAGGAACATCTAAAAACAGACTCATGCCTAAAATCATGGCGAACAAACTTGATAGCAATAAAAAAGCCGCACTACGTATGCGGCTTTTTCTTGTTAAAACTAGCGTTACAGCTCCCAAAATTACCAGTAAGCCATCTACCCATGCGATAGACCATGCCCCAGAGTAAATTAGGAACACCACCCATGCCGTCCCCACCAACATTAGCGCCAAACTACCTACCTCTAAGGCAATTTTTACACGATGCTCATGCACATCATCCAATGGGCTAATTGAAAAATAGTCTGAAACGCGTTGCAACGGGTTTGTCATTTTTATCAGCATGAGTAGTTTATCTAAATATTTTGCTAAACGACCTTTTTAAAAGAGGATTTTCTAAGCTTACATAAAATGAGTTTAAAGTCCTTTGCGTGAGAACGTCAGCGTTGCATTAGTCCCACCAAAGCCGAAACTATTAGATAACGCCGTTTCAATCTTCACATTCTCAATCGCAGTACGTACTATATTTAAGCCTTCCGCCGCTGGGTCTAATGTTTCAATGTTGGCAGAAGCGGCAATGAAGTTATTTTCCATCATAATCAAGGTGTAAATTGCTTCATTCACGCCCGCGGCACCAAGGGCATGACCTGAAAGCGATTTAGTCGAAGCAATCGCCACTGGGTTATTTGTGCCAAATACTTCACGGATTGCTTCTAACTCTTTGGTGTCACCCACTGGCGTACTGGTGCCATGCGTGTTGATGTAATCGATTTTATCAATTTGTTTGCCATCATGCCCTTGCAAAGCCATGCGCATGCAACGCACAGCACCCTCGCCGCTTGGCGCCACCATGTCATACCCATCAGAAGTTGCTCCATAACCTACTACCTCAGCATAGATTTTTGCGCCACGCGCTTTAGCGTGCTCGTATTCTTCTAATACGACAATACCGCCACCACCAGAAATCACAAAACCGTCACGGTTTGCATCATACGTGCGTGAGGCTTTATCAGGCGTTTCGTTATATTTGCTGCTCAATGCACCCATTGCATCAAACATAAATGACAGCGTCCAATGCTCTTCTTCAGCACCACCCGCAAAGATAACATCTTGCTTACCCAATTGAATTTGCTCTACGCCCGCGCCGATACAATGCGCACTGGTGGAACATGCAGAGCTAATTCCGTAATTAATCCCCTTAATTTTTGCACCTGTAGCAAGACATGCTGATACACCGCTCGCCATCGCTTTTGTCACCATATATGGGCCTACGCGGCGCACACCTTTTTCACGTAGCGTATCAATGCCCTCTAAAATACTTTGATGCGAGGCTCCACCTGCGCCTACAATCAACCCTGTACGCACATTAGATACCATTTCTTCAGGCAACTGAGAATCCGCAATAGCTTCTTGCATCGCAAGCCAGGCGTAAGCATGACCTTTTGCCATAAAGCGCATCAATTTACGGTCTATTAGCTCTTCTACATTCAGATTTTTGATAGAACCCGCTACGTGCGAGCGCAAGCCCATTGCAGCGTATTCCGGTTGATAAGTAATCCCTGACTTGCCCGCTTTCAGGCTCGCCAACACCTCAGCTTTATTGTTTCCTAAACTAGAAACAATACCAAACCCCGTAACGACGACACGACGCATTTCGTGCTCCTTAAAAACTTTTTTATTCTAATTAAAATTATCTATTTAAAAATTATCTGTGCGTGTGAACAAACCTACACGCAGATCACTGGCCACATAAATTTCACGACCGTCCAGAGTCATGGTGGCATCCGCTAGGCCCATCACCAATTTACGCATAATCACGCGTTTTAAATCAATGGTATAAGTCGCCATTTTAGCAGTTGGCAATACTTGTCCAGTAAACTTCACCTCGCCAGCACCTAGTGCTCGTCCACGACCAGGCCCGCCCATCCAACCTAAATAAAAACCAACCAACTGCCACATAGCATCTAAACCCAGACAACCAGGCATCACTGGGTCACCCGTAAAGTGACACTCAAAAAACCATAAGTCAGGCTTAATATCCAATTCGGCGATAATTTGACCGTTACCGTATTTACCACCATCTTCAGTAATAGAAACAATGCGGTCAAACATTAACATCGGTGGTAGTGGTAATTGCGCATTACCCGCACCAAACATCTCGCCACGACCACATTTAAGTAATTCTTCTTTTGTAAAGCTATTTTGTTTTTGCATGATTCTAATTTTTTTATTTTAGGATGATTGCTATTTTCGCTGGAAAACCGAATTTACGAAAGCTTTATTCACTTTTTATCAGTATTTTTATCAAGTTTCAACGTAAATTTGCACAAATTTAAGCAAGGGTATACAGATCTGTTTACCCCTGATAAAAAAACGTTTATGATGCGCTTAACTTCATTTTAACCATTTCAAAAAAAGAGTCTGGAAATTTCAATGAGTGACCGTCAGCTAACCGATTGGCGCAACCATGCGCTTGCCTTAGAATCAGAAGTCAACAAAGTCGTAGTAGGTCAGCATACACCGATACGCTTGATTACGACCTCAATTTTCGCACGTGGCCACGTACTGTTAGAAGGTGACGTTGGCGTGGGTAAAACCACCTTGTTACGTGCCTTTACTCGCGGCATCGGTGGCGGTTATCAGCGGATTGAAGGCACAATTGACTTAATGCCTAACGACTTGGTGTACCACACTTATCTAGGTGAAGACGGTAAACCACATGTAAGTCCCGGACCACTACTAATGTCGGGTGAAAACTTATCTGTATTCTTTTTTAACGAAATTAACCGCGCTCGCCCACAAGTGCACTCTTTACTACTACGCGTGATGGCAGAGCGTAGTCTGTCTGCATTTAATGCAGAACATTACTTCCCGCACATGATTGTGTTTGCTGACCGTAACCAAGTGGAGAAAGAAGAAACCTTTGAAATCCCATCGGCAGCGCGTGACCGCTTCATGATGGAGATTCCAATCGTCGTACCAAATGATGACGCCATCATGGAAGCACTGGTATTTGACACAAGGTTCCATAATGTAGATGCCTTGGTCGACACCGTAAAACCGGATGTTTTACAATTTGATGAACTTAACGCATTCTCTAGCGTAATTCAAAACAGCATTGAGGCCAGCGACACGCTTAAAAAATATGCGCTTAATTTATGGAAAGCGACAAAAGCACCGCTTGATTACGGTGTCAAAGTATCAGGGGTAGACATGAACCGCTTAGTACTCGCAGGCGCCAGCCCACGTGGCATGAGCATGATGTTGCGTGCTGCACGTGTCAATGCTTGGCTCAACAATCGTACGGCTGTATTGCCTGATGATATTCATGCAGTGTTTCATTCTACCATTGCGCACCGCTTGGTATTTAGTCCAGTGTATGAAATGCGCCGCACAGAAATTGCACGCGAAATGTTATCAGGCATTACCAATGCGGTTGCAGCACCTTAATGCAAGCGAAGGATCCGGCAACCTGTCGCAGTCATGTCTGGAACCTCGCGCCAAAGGATATGCATGCATGAGAAATTTAATTTCGAAAGTCATTTTTTTTCTCGGCCTGATTACTTTAATCAACCCAGTCGCTTTCGCTGGACCGAGCACCAAAGTCATGGTCTTGGATTTTCAGCTTAACGACCTCACGGATCTACCTAACGCACCAGAAGAATTGGCACGCATCGCTTACTTGTCTTCCACTTTCAAACAAGAACTTGCTGATGATGGCATAGAACTTGTGCCTGTGAATGACCAGTTGAAAGTGGAATTGTCAAATCAGTCACCTACCTACTTGTTCGACCGTGTCGAGTATGCCGCAAAATTGGCGGAAAACAGCGGCGCCGATTACCTGCTAATAGCAGTAGCACTGAAGCCAACATACCTATTTGTCTATCCAAGAATTCTGTTAGTGGACATCAAAACGCAGAAGGTAGTCATGGCGAAAGCCTCACAATTGGAAAGCTCTTGGCTGGATAAAAATACCACAGCACGAAGCGCAGAGAAACTTGCATACATGGTTAGCGAAAAACTCAAAGAATTAGCGGGGCAGGCAAACTGATGCGTATCTGGCCACTTAGAGCAAAACAAATGTTGAACAAAGCAGCTGGAAACAACACACGACAATTCACCCATAAAATGGATTTTTTATGATTGAAGACATTAAATCTTTTAGTTACCACATAGGCTGGCGTTCGCGCGGGCGCCACCCAGGGCGACACGCGAGCACGCAGCGTGGCATGGGCATGGAGTTTCGCGGCCACACCACGCTGCTGTCATACCCTGACCCGCGCCGCATAGATATACGCCAAACCATACGCGACCCAATGGAGCAGGTGTATGTGCGCTTATTTAATCAAAAAAGTGCCACGCCGGTTTATGTGATTTGCGATTTATCTGGCAGTATGAATTTTGGTGCCAAAAAACGCAAAATCAAATTGGCGGCTGAAATCGCAGAATCCATTGCGCAATCTGCCAGCGAACATCACGATCCATTTGGTTTTATTGGTTTTGATGAAAAAGTACGTGAAGACTGGATCAGCACGTCATCATTCAAATCACATCGTGCCATTGCCATGGCGGAATCATTAAAGGACTTTCATCCGGCTCCTGTGAATTGCACTGGCATTACTGACGTTTACCGTTACTTGCCACGTGAACGCTCACTAGTGTTTTTAATCTCTGACTTTCACATGCCTAATGCTTTACTTGAAGATGCACTTTCTAATTTGTTGCGTCACCATATTGTGCCGATTGTGTTATGGGATGCCGCTGAATACAGAAATTTGCCTGAATTTGGTCTAACCAACGTCACCGATGCTGAAACAGGACAAATGCGCACCTTGTTTTTGCGTAAAGAATTACGTGAAAAAATTGTGCAATCTTTTGAAGATAGACGTAATGAAATTTACGAACTATTTATGCGCTTTGATATGCCACCGTTTTATGTTGAAGGTGAGTTTGATGCAGATAGACTCACAGAGTATTTTCACCAATTTGTATCGGCTTAATTTAAGATTAACATCATGAAAAAATTTATACGTTTTATATGCCTAGCCTGCGCGTTATGTCTGGCACCGCTTTATGCACTGGCAATAGATAGCCAAGACTTACCTGATGTTAAAGAAGGTTTTGTCACTATTAAAACCATAGACCCTACACAACGTGTTGGCTACACAGTAGGCGATGTAATTGAGAGGGAGGTGATTTTAACGATTAAGGCACCCTACAAGCTAATTGAAACATCGCTGCCAATCAAGGGTTATGAAAAACGTTACAGAGGCCAGATAATTGGTATTGAACTCAAAAATATTCATCATGAAAAAGATGTGCATAAAGACTACACCACTCATCACATTAAATTAGCCTATCAAGTGTTTACCAATAGCGTGGTGGCAAAAAATGCGGCATTAGGGCCAGAATATCTCAATTTAATCAATGCCAAAAATAGCAAAGATTTGGTCAAATACCGTATTCCAAGTTTAGATATTGCCATTTCACCGCTGGCGATTTTTGGCGCTGTTAAAGTTGAAAATAATATGAGCCCGATGCTCGGGCCCTTGTTAATGACACATACCCAAGAAAAACAATGGTTAAAAGTTGCACTGGGAATGCTTGCGATCAGCTTGCTGGGCTTACTTTATATTCTGGGCGTGCATACCTGGCTACCACGCATGGGCGGTCCGTTTGCAAGTGCTTATCGCACATTACGCAAAACGCAAAACTCTACTGAAGGCTTAAAGCAAGCGGTGTCAAAATTACACCAATCTTTTAACAGTACGGCTGCCATGAGTATTTTTAGCGACAACTTAGATGCATTTTTAGTAAAACGTCCTAATTTTTCACCCTTAAAATGTGAAATTCAACAGTTCTTTGCCTTATCGCGCCAAGTTTATTTTGAACCTAACGCAACGCATGATATAGGCAACAATCCAAACAAGTGGCTACTGCAGTTTGCACGCCGTTGCCGCGACTGCGAACGCGGCTTAACGCCTACGCCTTTAAATACCAAGGCAGGAACATAAGCCATGGTTTTTTCACATCCATGGCTACTTTGGTTACTGCCACTGGCGGTATTGCCTCTTTTGTTACAGCGTGCACATGCAAAACATTACTCTTGGGTAAACATGCTGCCAGCTGACCCATTATCTGACCTGATCGGGTTGCTGTTAAAAGCACTCGCTGTACTCACACTGATTTTTATTATTTTAGGATTAGCAACCCCTCATACCAAAGCGCAAAGCGTAGAGCGCATAGGTGTGGGCGCTCAGATTGCTTTGGTATTAGACCGCAGCGCAAGTATGGATGATCCATTTTCAGGTAGTACCGATGCCACAGGCAATACCACGGTAGGCGAAACTAAATCCGTTGCTGCAGCAAGATTGATTACCGAGTTTGTAAAGTCACGTCAGCAAGATATGTTCGGCATGATTACGTTTAGTAACTCCGCCATGTATGTGCTGCCACTGAGTGAAAACAAAAAAGCCATCATTGCTGCCGTGCAGGCAACCAGCGGCAATGCGCTGTTTCAAACCAATATTGGTAGCGGCTTAACCAGTAGCGCAGGATTATTCAATAAAATTCCAGACTCAGGTTCACGCGCGGTAATTTTGGTATCTGACGGTGCTGGCCGTATGGATGCAAATACCCAGCAAAAAATTAAAGATTGGTTTGATCGCTTGCACCTGAGTTTGTATTGGATTGTACTGCGTCAGCCGGATGGCTTAAGTATTTTTGATACCACATACAAACCGGTTGAAGATCAACCATTGCCACCGGAAATCGAACTGAACGAATTTTTCAAAACACTCAAAACACCGTTTAAAGCTTATGAGGCAGAAGATCCTAAATCTTTACAGTTGGCCATGAACGACATTAACAATCGTGAGAAAAAACCCATCAAGTACTTTGAAAAAATACCTGGTCGTGATTACTCCAATGCTTGCTTCATCATTGCGGCCCTCATGATTAGTTTGTTATTAGGTGTGAAATATTTAGAGGTTAAAACATGGCACTAAGCACAAAAATACGGTTATCTATAAAACAGTTTCTGACAGTAAAAAAGCTGACGCTGTTACTCACACTCACAGCGATAGTTGCCGCATTGAGTAGTGCGTATTTCTACAACCGCATCAATCAAATTGATGATTTTAATCAAGCCATCAGTGCAGGAAAACCACCACAAACTGACTTGCAAAGTTTTGAAGCTAAATTCTCAACAGCATATTGGTTAGCCAACAACGAACGCTACAAAGAAGCCACTTTACTATTTAATAAAGCGCTTAATGGTGCTAGTGATGAGCAGAAAGCCGCTATTCATTATAATTTGGGAAATATTTTCTTTAGACGCGGATTAGCCATCAGCGGCACCAACATGACGGTGCGTGATGAAGCCGAATATTTGGTACGCCAAGCTAAGACCGCTTATCTACAATCGTTAAGACTGGATAACTCAAACTGGGGAGCGCGCCACAACTTAGATCGGTTGCTTGGCATGTTGCCAGAAACACCAGTACCAGGCGCGGGTGAAAGTGACTCACCCGGACTCATTATGGGCAATATCCCTGTTGGCCTGCCATAAAGAATCATCATGTCAACTTTACACAAATTTTTTAGCCACCTTCGTCATCGTCACGACATTACACTGCTATTGGCTGCACTTTTACTGCTGATTATTGCTATTTTCAACCCCAAAATACCGGTTAAACGCGATATTTACAGTTATATTTTAGTGGCTGACATTTCACAAAGTATGAATGTCGTTGATAAAACGCTCAACGGAAAACCTGTGTCGCGCGTGGTATATATGCAAGACATGTTACATAAATTGATTGGTGAACTGCCATGTGGCACTAATGTAAGCATGAGCGTGTTTGCGGGTGTAAGCGTAGCGGCACTTTACACACCGATAGAAGTTTGTGAAAACTTTGATGCGATTAATGACACCATCGATCATCTTGATTGGCGTACTGCATGGTCTGGTAATAGTCGCATACGGGCGAGCATGACCGCACTTGCGAGAACCATTCGCTCATTTCCAGAACCCGCACAAGTAGTGTTTTTTACTGACGGTGAAGAAGCCCCTAGACTCCACGTCTTTAATAGGGAAAATCTAACTGCTTTTCAAGGTGGCGAAGATTGGCTGCTGGTAGGCATTGGCGATGATAAGGGGGCGCCGATTCCTAAGTTTGACGAATTTAACCAATTGATTGGTTATTGGTCCAATGAAAGCTTTGCTTTGCAGCCTGGCATTGCACAAATTTCAGAATCCAATATTGGTACGCGCAATGATAATGTAGCGGGTGAAACAGGCGATCGTTATTTATCAAAACTGGATGAAGAATACTTAAAAGAGTTATCTAAAGAGGTGAACGGCATGTATGTGCGTGGCGATAGTGTGCAAAATGTACTAAGTGCGATGAAAAAACAAAAACCTGCGCGACGTGATAAATCAGGGTTTGAAATTCGCTGGATATTGGCTGGGCTTGCTGGATTTATGTTTATTTTGGCTTACACGCCAAAGCACCCTGTACAAGAACTAAAAACTCAATGGCGTAATTTTAGCCATCGCCGTCGTCGCGTTAAAAGCGACTGAAAAACTGGCGTTTAAGCATGCTCAACTAAGTGTGTTCAACCTGAGTCTAATGTACCTGCCCCCAGCGCAGCCAGACCCTTAGTTGACGATAGCACTCGGCATCCACCATATCGGGCAGAATAACTATGTGTGAAAACAATAATCGCCTAATAAAATTAAGTTGTTGAGGTTGAACATGCACGATGGTTAAATATGGCGTCACCACACTATCGGCGCACACCATCGCTACAAACTTTGCACCGTCTCTACACGTTAATTGCAATTCGTTTTTTACGTTGATGCTTAACTCCGACAACGACCATGGTAGTAATAATAACCCGCGTGCACAGACCGAATAAATGGCTACGAGTAAAATAACAACCACTGACAACCATTTAATCTGCCACGCTAATGGCAGCAGGATTAAAATACCACACATGACCAAACTCATTAGCGTAATTAACGCCGTAAATAAAATCGAAGGCTTGAAATTAATGCGTATTGGCTTCATGTTGTAAATTGGAAATGTCCTAAGAATAATTTAAACAAAGGTTAGCATGAGCATCGCACAATGGCATCAATTTCTTCAGAATTCTGCCGCACGAAATTTAGGTAATAATAATTCACAACCAGTGATCGTCGATGGGGAAGTCATCGGCTTTAGTGATGCGGCAACGGAACAACAGTCACTCTTGCATGACACTGTCATCTGCGACCTTTCTCATTTAGGTTTACTACAAGTACAAGGTGCTGACGCACTCACCTTTCTGCAAGGTCAGGTTACCAATGACGTTAAACAACTCAATGGTCGCAATGCACATTACTCTGGTTACTGCAGCCCCAAAGGACGCCTGCTCGCTTTGTTCCTGGCGTTTTCGCATCACGACCACGTGCATTTGCAACTACCTAAAGAACTCATTGAGCCAATCTCAAAACGCCTGAAGATGTTTGTGATGCGAAGCAAGGTTGAAATTAAAGACGTGAGTGACCAAATAATTAAAATTGGCTTAAATGGCCCAAAAGCAACAGCATTACTAAGCTCAATATTTTCTCAAATCCCACAAAATAACGACGTAACACAGAGTGACTATGAACTAATTTCACTGGAAAATGCCGACATTTTAAAGTTACCCGGCACTCAACCACGCTACGAAATTTTTACCGACATCACCAATGCGCCTGAGATTTGGAGTGCTTTATTACAAGACGCGAAACCTGTAGGTACAGCATGTTGGGAATGGCTGGAAATTCAGGCTGGTATTCCAGACGTTACTTTAAAAACACAAGAAGCATTTGTGCCACAAATGTTAAATTTAGATTTATTAGGTGGCATCAACTTCAAAAAGGGCTGCTACACCGGGCAAGAAATTGTTGCACGCACACATTATCTAGGTACAGTAAAACGCCGCACGCACCTTGCCCACATTAATGCCAATTCACCACCCAATGTAGGTGATGATGTCTCTAATAGTGCTCATGAAATTATTGGTAAAATTGTCAGGAGCGCCCCATCACCTATTGGTGGCTATGATGTACTGGCAGAGCTTAGACTTGAAAGCCTTGAAGCTGGTCAATTACTGGTTAACAATAATGCCCTTGAAATTCAACCACTTCCTTACAAACTATAAGTAACTGCCGAATATTATTAATATTTAGCATCACTAGTTTTAGAAAAGTAAAATAATAACACCCAATAAAAACGCGGCTAATAGCCGCGTTTTTATTGGGTGTTAAGAACAACTTTTAAGCTTAGTTCGCTTTACTGGCCTCTTGTTTATAATACTCACGGACTGGAGTCATATCACACTCACGTGCCCATTTAATGATTTCATCTAATGCTGGGGCACCAATTTCACCCACTTGTGCATGAATGCCTGCCTGCTCACGCACCACCAAAACACCAGGAATTTGATTGACCTCAAAATAATCACCGATTTCAGGGTCGGTCTCAGTGTTCACTAAGCCAAACACAATATCAGTATTTTTTGCCGCAGCCGCTTCAAAAGTGGGGGTAAATGCAACACATGGATCACACCATGGCGCCCAAAAATCAATGATGACAAAATCATTTTTTTCGATAGTTTCTTTGAAATTTTCTTTATTGAGTGCAACAACTGCCATAACGACATCCTAATATGAATAATTGACTTAAATAAGTTTTAAGAGTTTAACAGAGCTCGCATATTAAGTTAAGGTCATAAACTAAGTTCTAGTGTTTGAATAAGCACTAAAACAAGCCTTGCCCACAAAAAACACAAAAGTCACGAAACAAAACAACAATTTAACTCCATCTGACGAATCGCCGTTTGGTTTTTATTTCACCGCATGGATTGATTTGACCAAAAATAACTGAATTGAAATTTTACAGTTTATGTTGATTTACTCATTATAATTTTTGAGTATCAGCTTTGTGGCAAGCAGTTTGCAATGCCGAATGAGAACTTCCCGTCATAAAGAGTTATATGCCAATCAATAGCTTACAAAAGTGTCGCTACTCAAGTTTAATTGGTGAAGGAACTCATTTATAAACTGGTGGATTTGTTGGTTGAATACTGTTTTCTTGGCACCAATCTAACAATGCTTTATTGATAGCTTCGTTTTCAAAAACGTACCATGTTTCGAGCTGGCCTCGCTCTTCTAACAAATCTTTAAAACGACGATACGCACCTTTTTTCCTAAAGTAACTGGCTACAGTGTTGTAGTCGTCTGGTAGCTCTTGATCAATAAAAGCCATCGCGAGACCTTGTCCTAGCCCAAGATCTTTTTTGTGCGGAACTGCGATGTAAAGGTCGGAGATTTCTATATCTTCTGGCGTATCGGGTTCTAGGTCTACTTCGCTGGAAATCCAATAGATGGTTCCAGTAACTTGGCAAATATAAGCCTCTTCATCACCAATTGTGTTGGCACTCACAAATTCCAAGGCATTAAGTAATTCATCAAAGTCCACATTAAGCATAATGTTTAATATCCAAATTGATATGTTAGCTATTAGTAGGTTAGGTCGATGTGTCTACTTTTTTAAGGCAAGATCAGCGTCCCACTCGACCGCAATGTTCTGCCTTGCCTAATAGATTGCATAGTTCAGGTACCGCCTGGTACAGGCATGAATAGTGCGACAGTCCGCTGAATATTTTGGTCGAGGTACAACCGGGAATCGCTGACTTCAAGTACTCAGCCATCAGTGGTGGCGACCAGTTATCTTCGGCACCGTGCCAAATATGAGTATTGACGGATACCTCAGCGAGCGCCGTTTTCCATGGCCGCACATAAAGACCAATATCTCTTGCGTAGCCGCGGACGCGGCCAATAAAGCAGACCTTCAACACCTCAGTGATGCCAGTGCGAAACTCACGGTTGGCGGCCAATGCTTTATCTTCGCCAGCGGCGCTGGCAAACAACAAGCGAAATAAGGCCTTGGGGAAAAGCCAAGCGAGCAATCCTTGCCAGTATGACAACAAAACGAACAAGGCCGATGCAGCTTTTGCCAACTTAAAAACCTGCTTGCCCGCCATGGCTTCAAGATAATTGCCAGCCTCTAGCGGCGCAGCCGCAGAAACCAAATGCAGGCTTCCGACCCCATTGGTCATGTAACGGAAGGTCTGTAGCGCAATAAATGCACCGATTGAAAATCCAACGACATCTACTTGCTTTCCGGAGGCAATTCTTGAAATCTCCGCAGCTAGAAGTTTGTAATACGCCTCCCCATTAAAGGACGGGTCGACGGAAAACCGGTCTAAACAAATAAACGTCAGGCCGTGATTTTTTCCTTCCAGATCGAAAATGCTACATTCATCCGGCGCTCCAGGCGCGCCATGAAAATAGACCACGATGCGTCCATCGTCGGAGCCGAACTGACTAAATTTCAAAGGCTTCTCCATTTTATGCATAACGTAAAATTAACCGGCTCCGCGCTTTTGCGGAGTCCGGGTTGAATGTCGGGTTAGGCGATAGAATCACTTGGCTACCTCCTTGCTGTTGAGTTTTACTTCCTCGTAGGTGGCAACCTCTTTCCAGTAAATGTGCCCGTTCCCCATGTCAACCTCTTGAGTATAGAAAAGGCGCTCGTATGGTTCACCCTTGTGCGCAAAGTGGCAGAAGATGTGTGGGAGGTAATAATACTCGTCACCATCAACATTCATGGTCTCGATGAAGTCATAAGGAATTTCACCCGTGAGCATTGCGTTTAGTTCGCCACGCTCCCCAGCTTTGTAGTCGGCCTTGCGCAAGCCTTGGGGGCTTTCGATCAAGCCTTCCCACCCAAGGCCGACCTTTATCCCCTTGTGATAGGTGTCGAGCAAGCCGACCTTAAACCAAGGGGAAATGCCTTTTGTTTCCTGTGAATTAGGATAGTCATCAAGGCGATTTACGTGTCGAATGATTACATCCTTTCGCAGTTTCTCTCGCCTGCACCGCTGTATCTCCTCTTCAAATTGCTGACGCAATGAGTCGTGATGATGCACCCGTTCAGATGGCGTGCGGAGAACACCCTCAGTGCGAAAGAGGCGGCCTTCATATCTGCGATAAGCCTCAGTCGCGACTAAGAGCAGACCTGTTACAGCGAGGAAGGGTTCATATGAGCCGTTCGGATTCACCATCCAGAGTACGCCAAGTACGACCGACATACCGAAGGCAAAAGCTTCTATCGCAACGATGGCTAAAACGCGCTTCGGGATGTCAGGCATTTCTATCGCCTAACGTAAAATCAACCGGCTCCGCGCTTTTGCGGAGTCCGGGTTGAATGTCGGGTTAGCCACCTTTTCGCCCGAAGATTCGAACTAGGTGGCGCATAAAGCAAGACGTGATTTCAAAAATAAAGTCCACCTCTTGCTCTACGACAGCGGCATCGTGCTTTACATAGGTGTTCTGATACTTCGCGTAATATTCGATTAACTTTACGAACATGTTTGCTAGCTCAGGCGACCCATCACGCTCTTTAATAAAAACGCCAAGCGGTTGCAACTGATTCTCCAGCGACTTGTGATTTTCAAGAAGCTCATGGAGAAGCGTTTCAAGTGCAAGGCGCAGGTCATCAAGAACATTGCGATCAAAAATGCCGTGTGACAACTTCGACTCAGCCTGGATGTAGAGATCGAGCGATTTTGGGATGGCACTTAACCAATGTTTTGTTTCTTCGACAAGGGCTTGATTAAGGTCGTTTGGATTCGCCTCACTGCTCAAATGGCTGTACCTTGTGAATAGCTGAACCTTGAGCTTGTTTGCGGCAGTGGGGTTCAGCTTTTGTACGGTGTCGTGGTCGCAAAGTTCGCGGATGATCTTATAACGCCACTGCGACGGAAACGCGGCAATGTTTTCCGCGAGAGCTGTGCGCTTGTTGATTCCTTGTTTTTCGAATGGGTAGGAGCTGTGCGGAATGTCGACATCGGCATCGACCGCATAAGCGGAAGTTAACTTAACAATCTGCCCGCCGCTGAGACCCAGATTTGTATCTCCGAGAATGTCGGATGCGTGGATTACAAAGACCATCGGCATGTCATCGGAGCGCATAGGGTTGTAAGTGGCTAACGTGGAGCTAAGGGGCGCCGCGCTTTTGCGGCGTCCCGCTTGAGCGTAGGGTTAGCTCTCATTATCTTTGCCTCGTAGAGCTCTAAAATATGTACCATATTCTGATTCATCGATTTCTTTAAGAAAAGAGTCTCGAGTTTCGGCCTGTAGCCCTGTGCACATGTTGTCGAACCCCCTGACAATTAAGAAAATGCCAGCAGTCAATATTACGATGAATATTTGTGAGCTCCACAAAACTGGATCTGCGTTTTCAGGGATATTTCGTAAAGCGACAACTAAACCGGTTACCGCCTCTGTTAGACCGAAAAAAAATCGAACATGGAGGCGAAACAAAAATAGCGCATAGCCCAAGCCGGCCACCACGACACCGATAAATGCAACGAAAAGTCCTCGTGGAGGAGATTGGTGCTCGACCCATATATAACCGTCTTGTAAAGCTCCCCAAATTCCGTAGTACACGACGGTTAGAGCAATGATCGCTAACGGCAAATATAGGACGGGGAGTAGAAATAAATGAATATTGAACTTAGGGAGACCAAAAATCGACCATCTCATTGAAAAAAAACCATAGGAGATAATCGCTAGAAAGACAGCAATTGGAAAAGACTCCTCAAAGAACTCATTGGGAGTACGATGAAAAATGGTGTACAAGACAGCTACCAAAATTAATGGCGCGACTATGGGTGGCTTCTTAATGAGGCTTTTAGCAATCTGCTGGATTCGCTTGCGTGCGGATGTAGCTAGACTATGCATATGAGAGCTAACGTGGAGCTAAGGGGCGCGCCGAAGGCGCGTCCCAGCGACCAAAGGGAGCGAACTTGAGCGCAGGGTTAGAACATATAAGCTCATTTTACAAAAAGCCCAATTATGGAAACGATAACTGCAATAGCTGCAGTGAGAAGAGTAAGTTCTGGCATAAATTTGCGGAGAATTGACTCAATTGGCCGTACTTGCAGAACTGCATTTGGGAGTGTGCGCGAGGGAGCAAAATAGATAACTGAACAGACCAACCAGATTAGCGTTAAAGGCAACCACCAGTATGGATGAGAGTTCAAGGGGGCGAATTTAGTCGATGATAGGACCGAGAAGATTACTGGAGAAAACACGGCGATGATATATATGGGCCATCCGGTTATTCCGCTATACCAGCGACGATTAGAAGATATGAACGTAACAACAATCTCAACAACTCCAGCACACCACGCTTCACTATCAGATTCAGCCATTACTTTTGGCGCAGAGCTAAAAATACCACCGCTTCGCACTGTGCAATCTTTGGTGTAAGAAGAGTCGCCAACGGTGAGACGAAAATCAACTACCTCAGAAGGCAGATCAGAACAGGCGCGGATTTCATCTACGCTCGAGAAGTCGTATTGAGTATTTTTAAGTTCGATGTGGACCCTAACTTTGGGATCTTCACCAAACTCTGGAATCAATTTCCCAATCAGAGCTTCAAATGCTGCAAGGTCTAATCTAAAGGCCGGCAAACGCTTTTCTCGGGATACTCTTTTTTTCATAGTCACGACCTTTTGAGTTCTAACGTAAAAGTAAGGGGCTGCGCGCTTTTGCGCAGTCCCGCTTAACTGCTGGGTTAGGTGCCATCTTTTCTGTGTCCACGCGTTATATCGTTCATGCCTTTGATGTACTCATCAAGAATGCCAGCATGTGACAGCATTCGAAATGTATTGCGCTCTGCTGCGTTCAGTTGATGGGATTCTTCGATCTGGCACCACGCACAAAGTTTTGCTCGTCCCTTCAAAGGTTCCTTGCAAGACGTGCAACAGCGTGTGCTTCGCACAATTGCAGCCCCATCAAAGATGAAAACCTCTCCTGTCCCGGAGCTCAGATGCGGCATTGGCGATGTCTTTCCAATCTTGACATCGTAGTAGCCGCACCCTAGGTCATCAGCCTTGTCCCGAACCGCGCGAATAGTTTGTTCAGATGCCCTTGAGCCGCAGATCAAAGCACTCACGCAGGCCTTGGGTACGTCCATGAGTACGATGCTACCGTCTAGTCGAGTTTCCTTGGGGCGTACTATCATTCGGCGTTCTAACTCATAGCTCCAGCATTTTGCTTTTGTATAGTAGGCAGCACTAAAAACACCATTTTGAAGCATGTAGAGGTAGCGTGGCTTGCCGATTTCGTACGCCCGGTATAAGACGTCAATAAGCTCATTGCCTGCTGCGTTCTTATAGTCAATATCGCCAAAGCTGCTCTCAGGAAAAGATGTTGCGAGCGCCTCTTCATTAAATTCGATGGCGAAGCCTTGTGAGTCTTGTGCGTAGTGTGCCCACATCGGAACTACGATAGGCGAACGCGAAAAGCAGGTTGTAGGTCGCTGGGGTAACTTACCGATTACGTCAGAGTAGAACGCAAGCAGGCTAGGCTTCTGCCTGAAATTGATCGTCAGAAACAGTTCATAAGGATCATTGAAATCCTTCGGATAACCGCATTTCAACGTAACGTGCTGCGGCAACGAAAATACTTTGTTTACATAGGATGCCCCTACGTACTTGTAAATGTATTTGCTCATGATGGTCGCAAACTCGCTTGGCACCTAACGAAGCTGTATAAAAAGTATCATATAAGCATCTTGCCTGTGTAACGCGAATGGGTCAATATGACACAACGAAATAGCAATGCGAGCAACCATGGCACGTTACAAATACATAGACACCAGCCCACGATTTCTAGCTG